>JAYTQD010000424.1:0-22064 GCA_043746935.1 Acidobacteriaceae bacterium
CAAAACCCGCTTGTCCGGAGGGCTTCGGTTACAATGAAAAAGCGTGTCTTCCTCTTCCCAACTCGTCCAGATTGAGCTCAACCCGCGACTGACGCCGCCCAAGCCGCCGTGGCTGAAGGCTCGCGCACCGGTGGGAGAGAACTTCCATGAGCTCAAGCGGTTGGCGCGCAGCCTGAACCTGCATACGGTGTGCGAATCGGCGCAGTGTCCGAACATTGGTGAGTGCTGGAACCACAAGACGGCCACGTTCATGCTGCTGGGTAACATTTGCACGCGACGCTGCGGGTTTTGCGCAGTTCCCAAAGGACGTCCGGAAGCGATTGACTGGGACGAACCCGGTCGCGTAGCCGAGGCCGTGCACACCCTGGGTCTGCAATACACGGTGGTAACCAGCGTCAACCGCGACGACGACAACATTGGCAGCGCGAAGATTTTTGCCGAGACGATTCGAGAGATTCGCAAACTCTCTCCCGCATGCCGCGTGGAAGTGCTGATTCCGGATTTTCAAGGCCGCGAAGATTCTCTCCAAATTGTGCTCGACGCCCGGCCCGACGTTTTGAATCACAATACGGAAACCGTGCCCCGACTTTACCGCGCGGCACGTTCCGGAGCGCGCTATCAGCGGACGCTCGATCTGCTAGCCAATGCCAAAAAGTTCACGCCGAGCATGGTAACCAAAACAGGCGTAATGGTTGGCTTAGGCGAAACTTCCGACGAGTTGATTCAGGTGTTCCACGACCTGGCGGCGCGGTCAGTGGACATTCTTTCCATCGGACAATACTTGCGCCCTTCGAAAGACCATCTGCCCATTTCCCGCTTTTACACACCGGAAGAGTTCCTGATGCTGAAAGAGCAGGCGCTGGCGGCGGGCTTCCGCCATGTGGAGTCGGGGCCGCTGGTTCGGTCGAGCTATCACGCGCATGAGCAATCGGAGTCGAGCATTCCTCCAGTAGCGTCGGTGATCTAGCCGAGTTTTGGCATAATGCAAATAGAAAAAGCGCGGCCTAAGCCGCGCTTTTTCGATTGGAAGCTGACTTTCCTACCAGACCCGGCACGCGTTCTTGCTCACCATCGGCGCATCCGCCTTGCAGTGGTACGCCTCCCGGAACTCGGGCATATTGGAGACCGTACCGTTGACACGGTTCTTGCCGGGGGAGTGTGGGTCCGTTTGCGCGGCCAGCCGACTTACGGCGTCTCTTCTGTTCTGGCACCACGCGTTGGCCCATCCCAGGAAAAAGCGTTGTTGCGCGGTCAGGCCATCGATGGGCACTGGGTTTTTTCCTGCCAGACTCTTGAGCAGCGCCATGTAGGCGACTCGCATGCCACCGTTGTCGGCGACGTTTTCGCCCAACGTCAATTCTCCGTTTACCTTCAAGTCGTCGATAGCGGTAAACCCGCCATATTCGTCGACCACGCACTTGGTACGCTTCTTGAACTCATCGGCATCCGCAGGCTTCCACCAGTCGTTGAGGTTTCCTTCAGGATCAAACTGGCGGCCTTGGTCGTCGAAACCATGCGTCAACTCGTGTCCCACAACCGCGCCGATTCCGCCGAAGTTCATAGCGTCATCGGCATGGTTGTCATAGAAGGGCGGCTGCAAAATGCCCGCAGGAAACGTGATGTTGTTCTGCAAGGGGTTGTAGCTGGCGTTCACGGTCGGCGGTGGATAAGGCCACTCGCCTTTATCGACCAGATGACCAACTTTCCCCATCTCGCGCGCAAACTCGAACAAGTTGGCGCGCTGCGAGTTGCCGAAGGCATCATCGCGAACGACTTTGAAATTGGTGTAGTCGCGCCATTTGTCCGGGTAGCCGATGCGATTGGTAATGGCGGCGAGTTTCTCCAGCGCGCGAGTTTTGGTTTCGTTCGTCATCCAAGGCAAACTATGGATATCCTCGCGCAAAGCGGCCTCGATCATGTTGACCATCTTGAGCGTGCGCGCCTTGCCTCCCGCGCCAAATGTGAGCTCAACATACTTCTGGCCCACGGCTTCTCCCAAATCCCCGTTGGTGGCGCGAACACAGCGTTTCCAGCGGGGCGGCTGCTCTTTGGTGCCTTGCAGGGTCTTGCTGAAAAATTCGAAATTTTCGTCGGCAAACTTCTTGGGGAGCACAGTTGCGTTTGCATGAACTACGTGCCAGCGCAGGTAGGTCTTCCAGTCGTCCAGGGGAACGGACTTGAGTAACCCGTTCAAGTTTTTTATGAAATCGGGTTCTGAAACATTCAAACTGGAAAACTCAGGGGCGGCGATTTCAGCGAAATATTTCTCCCACGCAAAATCCGGGCTGAGCGCTACGAGTTCCGCTCGCGTCATTTTGTGGTAAATATTGACGGGGTCGCGGCGCTTCACAACGTTGAGCGCGCCGGTGGCAAGGCTGGTTTCGATAGAGAGGACCAACTTCGATTCCGCTTCGGCCTTCTCCGGCGCGTCGCCCAACAGTTCAAACATTTTTTGCACATGGGCGACGTACTGCTTGCGAAGCTCTTCGGATTTTTCGTCCTTGCGGAAGTAGAAGTCGCGCTCGGCAGTCCCATGCCGCCCTGGCTTACTTCCGCGATCACATGGCGGGCATCCTTGAAGTCCGCCCCCGAACCTGGGGCAAAGAGCACGTTCACACCTTCGCGATGGAGGCGGGCGATTTCGGCGGGGAGGTCTTCGTTCGACTTAACTTCAGCAATCGATTCGAGATCCGCTTCCAAGGGCTTCGGTCCCTTGGCCTCGATGGCAGCCTCGTCCATGCAGGTGCCGTAGTAGTCGCCAATTTTTTGCTCAATCGCAGTGCGTTGCGTACTGGCTGCGGACGCCTTCTCCAAAATGTCCTTGAGAATATATTCGCCGCGCTCGCCGAGTTCATTGAAGCGTCCCCAACTCGATCGATCCGCGGGGATCGGATTTTGTTCCTTCCAGCGTCCGCATGCGTAGGCGTAGAAGTCGTTGCATGGCTGAACGGCTGGATCCAACATGTCCGGGTTGAAGCGCACGCTCTTTTTTCTGGGTACACCGGGTTTGGCTGGAGTAACCACACTTGCAGGAGCCGCTGTCTGAGCGAAACATGGTGCCGCAGTGAGAAGCAGAAGACTCAAGATTCTAATTCCACGCATAGTTCGTAGCCTCTGAATTATTGAATGAAGTTATGCAAATCGTTCAAACCCACCCCGCCAAGGGAGTGGCCGAGCACCAATTGGGTATTGTACTGCTGTGGCAGGCACCTAGAAGATGTGCAGCTTGATAGAGAGATACTTCTTGGGATCCTGGCGGATGGCCTTCACAAGTTCGCGGGACTCGACTAACATCTGGTCAGCGTTGTTGTAGAGTGAAGGATCTTTGAAGAGCTTGCCGGCTGAACCTTCGCCAGCTTCGAGGCGGTCAGTGAGAAGAGAGAGCTTCGTCACCGTGTTGTCCAGCTTCTTCGCGAACTCCTCATCACGCGCAAACTTCCCGAGAGCGCCTTTTCCCGCATTCACCTGCTCCATCAACTGGCGAGCGTCGGCGATGGTCTTGTTGGCATTGTCGTAGAGGGCTGGATCTTTCAAGAATTTCCCAGCGGTTCCTTTGCCCTGACTCAGTTCCTCGGCAATGACTGAAAGCTTATCCACGGTGGCATTCGCTTTCGTATAGAGCGTGTCGTCGTTGAAGAGTTTGCCCAGGCTGCCCTGGCCCGCCCCAACTTTATTGACCAGCCCTTGCAAATCAGCAATCGTTGCATTGAGCCGGTTGTAAAGACTGGGATCATTGATCAACTTGCCCACTGAACCTTTTCCGGATTCCACAATGGTCAAGATGCGGTCGAGGCGCAGAAGCAGCGTTTGCATGTTTTGCAGTGTGCTTTGGCTGGAGCGGACCACGTCTTGAAAATCAGGCCGGTCGTGAATTGGCAACACGTCGCCATCCCTGGCAGGCCCGGCCTTGGCCTGGGAACTATCGATATCCACGTAGGTTTCACCGAGAACGCCCGCCGTGTTCAGCGTCGTCACGGAGTCTTTGCGCAACGCATAGTCGTACTTCGAGCTCACCTTCATCGTGACTTCAACAGGGGCGAGTGGATTTTCCTTAGCGAGGCGAATGGCCTCGACGTTTCCGATATCGACGCCCTCCAGGCGCACCGGGGCACCCAGGCGAAGGCCGCTGGCGTTATCAAAATAGGATTTCAGGGAAAGCTTGGGCGTGAACATGCCGGTGGTTCCGCTCATCAGGAAGATGAGAACGGTCAACGTAACGGCGGCAAACAGAACCGTCAGGCCGACCCGCAGCTCGGACCAATGCAATTGCTTCTGGCTAGGCAACGTCCCTCGCAGCCGTCAGAATCGGAGCCTTGATCTGAATAACCATGACCTGCATTACAAAGGTCTGCATAACAGAAGGAATCATACCAGAGCCTCGCCGTCTGGCTGCCAGCGCATCCGAGAGTCAGCCGCAGCTGCTGGTTCCGATGTTAGCGAGTACACGGGCCAAAACCTCCGTTTGTTCCGGAAAGACGGTTCGGAGATCCACTAGCACGCGCCCATCCTCGACGCGCACAATTACAGGAGTCTCGGCGGTACGCAATTGCGCAGCTAGTTCATTGGCGCTAAGGCCTCGGCAGGAAAGGGCAAGAAGCTTCGTCGGCAGGACAGCGGAAGGCGCCGCGCCACCGCCGATGACGGATTCGCCATCAATCACGCTGACTTCTAGCTGCGGTCTAGCGACCTGTACAGCCAATGCCTCCGCGCGGTGGGTAATTTCTTCCTTCGTAAGATGCATCATCCGCAATGCCGGAATGGAATCGTAGTCTTGCTTCACATAGGCCAGCAGCGTGGCCTCCAGTGCCGCATACGTTAATTTATCCACGCGCAAAGCTCGGAACAGAGAATTTGACCGCATCCGCGCCACCAGATCGCTGCGCCCGCTGAGAATGCCCGCCTGCGGCCCACCCAGTAACTTGTCCCCGCTGTACAGGACAACATCGACTCCCACGCGTAAGCTATCCAACACTCCGTTTTCCCCAGATACGCCCACCGACCTAAGATCGAACAAAGCACCGCTACCTTGATCCTCGAGAAGAGGAAGATTGCGCCGCCGGGAAAGATCGACCAGCTCTTCGAGCGAAGGCTCCTCGGTAAAACCAGAAATCTCAAAATTTGAGCGGTGAACCCGTAACAGCGCGCGCGTCTTTTCGTTGATGGCACGTTCGTAGTCGGCGATACGGGTACGATTCGTCGTTCCCACCTCCCGCAGGATGGCATTCGACTTCGCCATCACGTCGGGTATACGAAAAGAGCCGCCAATCTCGACAAGCTCGCCACGCGAAACGATGACTTCGCCATTCTCTGCCAGGGTGTTCAGGGCCAGAAGAACAGCAGCGGCGTTATTGTTGACCACGATTGTAGAAATACCCGCAGTCATGGCAACGCCGGGTTCCGCCGTCGGCAAACTACCGCTCAACAAACGCTGGAACAACCGATCCACGTGGAGATCGCGCTTGCCGCGCTCGCCACGCTCCAGGTCAAACTCAAGATTCGAATAAGATTGGGCACTCCGCCGGACGTGGTTCAGGGCTTCCGGCGAGAGCGGCGCTCGCCCTAGATTTGTGTGCAGGATCACCCCGGTGGCGTTAATCACGGGTCTCAACGAATACCGCAGTGCCTGCGACACCTGGCGCTCGACGGCTTCCGCAAGCCCTCCCAGGGCTAGTTCCAGCCGCGAATCATCCAATTGCCCCGCCACAATCTCCTCTCGCAGTCTCGCCAGGACGGTTCGTACCGCGTCGGTCACAGCTGCCCGGCCCTCCTGGGTGACGAGAGTCACGACCGAGGACACCCGGAGAAGCTCGTCCACAGAGGGCAATTTCCGCAGTAATGAGGTCTGAGAAGGGGGTGCCATACGACCCGATTATGACACGACGGCGGCACTTTTCTAACATCTTCCGAACCGGCGTAGCTTCTTCATTTTATGGGACTTGCCGCCGGAGCGACTCGAATCTGGGTCCCCTCGGCTCCGGCGCATTGGCGTGTGGTTTCCTCACTGACGATGGCGGCTGCGTTCGCTGAATCAACAACTTACAGTTACGGAGGGTCAAGGACGGGCGAGACGAGCGCTTCCCTCAAGTACTTGAGTATTCTCCGGTGAGTTACCTCTGGAACTGCAGGAAAAACTGCCTCACGGGTCAACTATGTACGCATCGGGCCAAAAATCGAGAAGTGAGATTACAAAAACACGATGCCTAACTTCAATGATTCGAGTTTCGCTGGGTCGCCCACCGATACGCTAAACGGTCATCCTTTCGCGGTGGTTCCATTTCCTGGATCTCCTAGATTTGGGATGATTTCTTCCGACACTGCTAGCACCCTAAGTACTTCCGCAGGCAGTGAAGACGGCACCGCCATTGAAGGCGGCCTGGAAAACATCGAACGCCGGGAGCGCCAGCTCTGGGTTATGCTCGGGGGGCTGAGTCTGGTCCTAACAATCGGCATGGTGCTGGTTGTCCTTCCACAGCTGATGGAGATTTCCACGACGCGCCCGGACAAATGGTACCTGCCGCAACTTTTCCTCGGCCTGGTAGCGCTGATGGCTTTGGTCAACGTACACCTCACGCGGCAACGTCACACGCTGCGCGGCACGCGGGAAGCTTTGCTGCGAGAACGCGAGCAGCGGCAGATTGCCGAAGCCGCCGCCGTTGTAGACCCGCTTACGCAATCGTTCAACCGGCGCTACATGGACCGTCTGATGGAAAAGGAGTTAAGCCGCGCCCTGAGGCTAGGCACGCAGATTGCATTCCTCATGGTGGACGTGGACGAGTTTAAGTCGGTGAATACGCGCTTTGGTCACATCGTCGGCGATTCCATCCTACGGGAAGTGGCCGATGTGATTCGCAGAAGTGTACGGGCTTCCGACACGGTGGTGCGCTACGGGGGCGACGAATTCCTTGTAATTCTGACAGAAGCAGTAGAACTCGACGCGGAACGCGTCATCACTCGTATCGAGAATCGCGTCCGATCTTGGAATCAATCTTGTGACATCGAAGGCTATCGCATGGCACTCAGTTGCGGCTGGGCCATGCATACCCCGGGCGCTCCGGTCAGCGCTTCGTTGGAAACAGCGGACCGAAAGATGTACGAATGCAAACACCTGCGCAGGATCGGCGCTGGCGCGGAAGCCTAAGTCTATCCCACCTCCACCAACCCGTAGGAGAGGCGTCCGCGAGTGCGCATGTGCGCTAGCGCGCGGTCAATCTCCTGTTGCGAAACTTCCGCATTGGGTCCGGCCAAGACTGCGCCTGCTTCCCGTTTCGCCGCTTCCAGCAGTTCGCGGTCCCGAATGAGGTTCGCCACCTGGAAGTTCGGCACTCCCGCCTGCCGCGTGCCAAAGAATTCACCTGGGCCGCGAAGTTCAAGATCCAGCTCGGCAATTTGGAAACCATCGTTGGTGCGAACTAGTGCGTCCAAACGGCGCTCTCCGTCCTCAGAAACTTTCCCTCCCGTCATCAAG
The DNA here is from genome assembly GCA_043746935.1 of Acidobacteriaceae bacterium. Taxonomy (GTDB): domain Bacteria; phylum Acidobacteriota; class Terriglobia; order Terriglobales; family Acidobacteriaceae; genus JANXUC01. The sequence continues at coordinate 7,466 of JAYTQD010000424.1, forward strand.
ACGCACAGTGATTTTGCGGAACCGCGTCCAATACGGCCGCGCAGTTGGTGCAACTGCGCCAAGCCAAAACGTTCAGCGTGTTCCACTACCATAACAGTAGCGTTGGCTACGTCCACGCCGACTTCGATTACGGTGGTTGAAACCAAGATTTTAATTTCGCCAGCCTGAAAGGCTTGCATGACACGGTCCTTGTCCTCGGAATCCATCCGGCCATGCAGCAGCCCTACGTTGAAACCAGAAAAAACATGAGAACTCAGCTCGCGATGCATCTTGATCGCGGCCTTGAGTTCGTTTTCCTCATTCTCTTCGATCACGGGATAGACAACGTAGGCTTGCCGTCCGGCCTCAACTTGTTTCCGCACGTAACTCCACACTTCTTCCTCGCGCTCATCGGAGACTCGCCGCGTCACGATGGGCATCCGCCCGGGTGGCAGCTCGTCCAATGTGGAGGTGTCCAGATCGCCGTAACGGGTAAGCGCGAGCGTGCGCGGAATCGGTGTTGCCGTCATCACCAGAACGTGCGGCTCCGCCGCATCCTCAGGTGCACCTTTCTTCATCAGAGTGAAACGCTGCAACACGCCAAACCGATGCTGTTCATCAACGACCACCAGCCCCAGGTGGTCGAACTCGACCGATCCCTGGATCAAAGCATGCGTGCCAATCACCAATTGAGCGTTGCCCTGGGCGATATGCCGTCGAATACTGCGCTTGCGGTCATCTTCGAGAGAACCGGTTAACAAGACGATACGATAGCCCAGCGGTTCCAGGATTCTCCGTGCTGACAAATAGTGCTGTGCCGCGAGAATTTCCGTCGGCACCATCAGCGCCACCTGATATCCGTTCTCAATCGCAATAATTGCGGCTTGCAAGGCAATAATCGTCTTCCCCGATCCCACATCACCCTGGAGCAGCCGCCGCATGGGATGAGGCGCGGCCATATCGGTTGCGATTTCTCCCAGCACTCGCTTTTGGGCATTCGTGGGATGGAACGGAAGCACGCGCTTGATCGAATCACGCACGCCATCATCCAGCCGAAATGCAATCCCAGTCTGGGCTTTTTGCTGCCGTCTCTTCAGTTCGAGACCAAGTTCGACGAAAAACAATTCCTCAAAAATGAGCCGAATATGCGCGGGCGTGCGTGCTTTCTGCAAAGCCTCAAAGCTCTCACCCGGTTCTGGCCAGTGGACTTTCCAGAGTGCTTCCAAAGGCGGCAACAAGTTCATTCGTTTCCGAACCGCGGCGGGAATCGCATCTGGAAGCTCCTTGGGCAGACTCTCCAGCACACCTCGGAGAATTCGCCGAAACCAGCGCGAGCTGAGCTTGCCCTGCATAGCCGATTCGTAGATGGGTACAATCCGCCCCACTTCGAGCGCGTTGCTAATCTGCGATTCCCCTCCGTCTTCCGGCTTTTCGTCTTCGCCACTGCTCAAAATTTCGAATTGCGGCTGGATGATCTGCAGCTGACCGTCCCGGTCAGTCTCGACCTTCCCATAGAGAGCCACGATCTGACCCGGCTGAAATTGGTCGCGTAGGTAGGAGCCATGAAACCACAGACACTTCAGCTTGGGCCGGGGCAGTCCTGGAGGTCCAACCACAAGCTGGAAGAGAGGCATACGCTTGGTCTGAAACAACCCAGAATTCCGGACCTCTGCCACAACGGCGGCCATTTCCCCCGGCCGCAGGTCCGCCAAGCCACGCGGATTCACGCGGTCTTCATAGCGAAATGGCAGGTACAAAAGGAGATCGCCCACGCTATGAATGCCCTTCTCCGCCAAGGCCTGAGCCCGATGGGGTCCGATTCCCTTGACGAATTGCACTTCAGTACTGGGGAGAAGCGGAGGCATCTTGCAAGCAATGGTAGCAGGCGGGCACTCCGTCCGAATCGCGGTGTCTAACAAGCTAGTGGCAAGAGAGTCTAGCGGTAAGAGCCAACAAAGATGAGCCGCAACTTCATCGAGTCTCTGATTGCTGTGCTCGTGGGCAACCTTGCGTATTTCCTGATGCTGCCCCGGCTGCCGGAAAGCACTCGCCACGTCCCGCAGTCTCTCGACCTAGGCCTGCTAGTGGATTTCTGGTTCTGCATCGTAGCTCTGGGCTGCGTTCGGACGCTAAGCCGCCGCATCTTCAAGACTTAGGTAACTCAAAGCCCCCTACCGTTTCCGCCGATAGCCCCTTTGTCGAGTCTTTTGCTCTTTTCTCTCAAGCTTTTGACCCCGGTTACTTTGGGAATGTGGGGTAACCGCCGACCAGCGCTACAATTTTCATGAGCCAAATGCAGAGAGTTACGATCCTGTACGACGCCAGCCAAGCGGTCCTCTCCACCTTTGAGGCGGATGAGGTTCTGCAAAGAATTTTGGCAATTGCACAGGATTACTTCCACTTGCGGACGGTGGCCATTCTCCTTCTGGATGAAGAGACGCGGGAGCTTTATGCTCGCAGCCATATTGGGTGGAATGAGGACGCGGAAAGGATTCGCTTCCCTCTGGGAGTTGGTTTGATCGGCACAGCCGCAAAAATCAAACGCCCCGTCTATGCCGCCGATGTCAGCAAGGATGCCAGGTACGTATGTACCGTTCCAGAAACCGTTTCTGAGCTTGCCATCCCTCTGATGGTGCGGGACTCTGTGGTTGGTGTGATGGATTGTCAAAGCGATAACCCGAACCACTTTGACAAGGAAACCATTGACCTCTTGACGCTGTTCTCCACGCAAGCTTCCATGGCTCTGCAAAACGCGCGGCTTTACAGTTTGGAACGCAAGCGCGCGACGCAATTGCAGGCGATCAACTCGATCGCCAAGCATGCGACTTCCGTATTGGAACTCAACCAACTCGTGAATTCGGTCTGCACGCTAGTGCAGCGATGCTTTCCCGGCGACCACGCAAGCGTACTCCTCCGGGAAGAAGACAATCTGGTGCTGCGCGCGCAGTACGGCTCTCTCACTCCTCGATTAACGGAGGGGGAACAATTCCCCTGCAAGAAAGATTGGTGGAACGTTACTCCCGACTCCCCTGGAATCGAGACAATCAGTGACCTTTCCGCCCTCGAAGGTGAAGAGCGGCTTTACGATGAGGCCCAATCGCGTATTTCGATTCCGATGATTTCCTATGGGCAACCTTTGGGCTTGCTTATTCTCTCGAGTCGGGAACGCAATTTCTTTGCTCACACGGAAACGCAGCCTCTGGAATCCGTAGCCGACATATTCGCCTCGGCCATCCAAAACGCAAACTACGTTCAGCGGGTGAAGCAGCTAGCCTATCTGGACGGACTCACCGGCATCTTCAACCGTCGCTACTTTGAGATCCGCATCACGGAGGAGATCGAACGCGCCCGACGCTACAGCACGGATCTGTCGATCATCATGGTGGATGTGGACAAGTTCAAGTCTTTGAATGACGACTTTGGGCACCTGTTGGGAGACGAAGTTCTACGACAAGTCTCTTCGTTGCTGTCGCGGCAGATTCGGAAGGTCGATGTCGTCTGCCGATACGGCGGGGAAGAGTTCGTGATCCTGCTGCCGCAAACCACGTCAGAACAGGCTTTCCACGTGGCCGATAAGCTACGCCGCGCTGTTGCGGAATGGCAATTTCCGGGCGTGCCCCGAGCTCTAACCATCAGTGGCGGAGTCTCCATATTCCCGGGTCACGGTTCCACACGAGACCAATTGATAAAGGCTGCGGACGCCGCTCTCTACGCTGCCAAGGAAGCCGGGAGAAACCGCATCCTTTCCGCGGAAACCGCACAACCCGCGCAGGCCGGCGGCTAGATCATTTCTCGTCCTGGAATTAAGCCTTGCAGCTTGAACGGTAAGGCTCGAAACTGTTTCTTGAGTTCCCGCGATATTTTGTCTTGATCAATCTTCATCTGAGCTTGATTTTCAAGCAAGGCTTTTTGGGCCGTAACCATTGCTTCGCGCGCGACGCGGCCAGCATTCTGCGCCGCCAATTGCAACTCGGGTTCCAACTTCGCGATCTCAGCCCTAACTTCCGCCAAGTCAATGCTGGCGTCAACATCAATTTCCGGAACTTCCAAACCCTCTTCAATCAAGCCTGATCGCTTGCGCTCCGGCACAGGCAGCGAGATGGTTTGCTCCCGTTTGTCCCGAATCACGCCCACGCTGGCATTCCCACTCGCATGGGACCGCAAGGCGTGCGAAAAATCGCTCACATCCGTGACGGGTTCGCTATTCACGCGGACAATCACATCTCCGGCATGCAATCCCGCCTTGGCGGCAACGCTCCCCTTTTCCACGGAACGCACCAGCACTCCTTTGCCGCTCTTGGCTCCAAAAAATTCTCCCAGCTGGGGCGTGAGGTTCTCCACCATCAATCCGCTGCGCATCGAAGAGTGCACAACAATCACATTGGGGATTTCGATGTCGGCAAAATTTGGAATCGGCGGAATCGGTGGAATCTGCGGAAAACTCGAATTATCTTCATCCCTGCCGTTTGGCTTCCACGCGAGAGCTTTACGGCGATCCGCCAGTTGCGCCTTTACACTCTGCATCTGGCCGTCGCGGGAAATACCCAGCGTCACCGTTCGACCCGGTGGCGTTTCGTGAATCATGCGGCGCAGTTGCGCGCCACTCTCTACTTCCGCGCCGTTCAAGGTCAAAATGACATCGTGCTCTTTGAGTCCTGCTTTTCCCGCAGGCGAGTCTTGGTCCACGAGCAAGACTTCGACGCCTTGTTCTTCTTTGAGCTTCAAGGCTGCCACGCGCTCCGGCGTTACCTCGCTGATGTCTACGCCGAGATACGCGCTGGTGCCCGAATCCTCAAATCCGAAGCCAAATGAATCGCTGAACGTTGGCTTGGCGATTTGCTCGGCGAAAACTCCGGGCACACAAGTTAGAATAACCGCTGCGATGGTGCCGATAATTACTCTGCGCATGGACATCCTCCTGTTCCCTAGTGATTTAACCGGCGGAATTCAATATTCCCTGTCGAAGTCTTCACGTTCAGCACGGGGCCTCCACCATTGAGACGGCCTTCCGCCAAAACTGTCTTGGCCCCCCACTCGCCACCTTCGGTTGTGATGTGGATCTCCGGGAAGTCGGAAAGAATAGTGTGGCCAGAAGCCGCCTCAATGCTGGCGCGAATCACGGCCGCAAGTTGCGGGGACAGGTACACGACCACGTCTCCCGCCGGGGATTCCAATTCAGAATCCGTGAAGTTTGAATCTGCGGCGATCTCCACCTCGATACCCCCGGCGCCCGTTTCCGCCTTCACGCCGCCGCTGATTCGGCCCAGATCCATCCGTCCGCTGCCCGTTTCCGCGTGAACCATCCCGCGCGCGGATGCGAGCTTTAGGCGCCCGCCGCCACTGGACATCTCCACTTCACCGCCAACATCGCCGATCTCAATATTTCCGCCACCGGTCTCGGCGTGGAGATTGGAACTGCACTTCTGCGCCGTTATGTTGCCGCCGCCGGTTTCCGCTTTGAACGGCCCCGCGGCACTATCCAAATGCACATAGCCGCCGCCGGTTTCAATCGAAACAGCGCCACCCATTTCACCCAGATCCACGTTGCCGCCGCCTGCAACGACTCGTGCCTCGCCGCCAGCGCGGCCTATACGTACGTTGCCACCACCCGTCTCCAGTGTTACCGTGCCGCCGATGGTATCCACCGTGATGGATCCGCCGCCGCTCTGGCCGTCTACATTGCCGGCAATATTCTTCACTTCAATATTGCCGCATTGCGTCTCGATCTTGACCGACTCCATTTCGCGCGGAACGTCGAGAACGATTTCGCCAGAGAACTTACGCGGACCTCGTCCCGGCCACTCGCCGGTAATCCATGCGGACTCACCTTTGGCGCCGGTACTAATGCGGTACTTCTCAAACATTTTGCGCGCGTCCTGCTCCGATCCGCTATTCATGCGACTACGGATGACGTAACTGATCGCGGGTGCACCGCCCTGCACTCGCACGGAACCCACCGCCACCCGTAGATGCAAAGTCTTTGCCGATGGCAGAGTGCCGATACGCTCCTCCACCCAGCTATTTCCGTCGCGGTAGACGCGACTCTGCTGCGCCAGAGCGGCTGGCAAGGAACACGCTAGGAGGGCCAGAACCCCAGCGAATTGATTTACACGCCCCAAAGTAGATCCTCCTCTATATTTCTTGTTTGGAAACTGCCCGAATAGTTCCCGCACAATTTGATGCTCCGCAACTAGTCAATCTCCGGCAATTGCGCCAGCAGCGAACGCGACTGATCGCGAATAAACCGGTTGGCGTCCTTCGCGGCCAGACGCTCCAACGTGGCGCGCACACTCGCGTCCGCACGCACCGGCTCGAGCACTCGCAAGGCTTCGGTACGCAATCCCGGATTCGTATCGCTCACCAGTGTTTCCAGAACAGCGTCCCGCACGCGAACATCATCCCGCACATAGGAACCAAGGCCTTCCAGCGCCTTGAGCCGCACACCCGGGTTATTGTCGTAGCGTAATGCGTAGACCAGAGCTTCCCGCACGCGAGAATCGTTCATCCGCTGCTTCAGCAAGTCCACCGAGTCCACGCGCACGCCGGAATTGGTATTGTTCTGAGCCGCGAACAAAAGCAACTGCTGAATGCGCGCATCGTTGAGCGAACCAGCCGTCTCTTGAGTGTTGACGGTGTCGTACTTAATGTTGACGCGGTTCGTTCCCGGCTCCGGCGTGATCGACCGGATACCGGCAATGTTCGCTTCTTGAGTTGGCACGTTTCCATTTTGAGCGACGGTGCTGGACGAACCATCCTTCATCACGCGGAAGGTAGCCGCCGTACCGCCGCCAAATCCCACCAAAAGCAGCCCCGCTGCCAATGCGGGAGAGAACCGAACCTGCCGCAACCACAAACCTGGATCAAACGTCAGGCGCGTCCAAAAGCCACCCTGCTGCGTCGTTTCCAACGCTTCCTGCAGTCGCATCCGCGAAGACGTCAGCAGATTGGGCGACGGCTCCACCACTTCCACCGTGGCCATGGTCTGCCGAAACTCTTTTGCCGACAGCAACTCCGCCGCACAATCCTCGCAGCGAGCGACATGCTGATCCAGCTCGAAACGAGCGTCATCCGCCAACTCGTCATAGACGTGCAGCATGATGTTTTGTTGTACCCATTCGCATTTCATATCGCCTGCCTCCTTCGCGTTCCGTCGCCGCGTGCGTCGCTACGCAAACCCGCCAGCGCTCCCCGAAGCTTCCGCGTAGCACGAAACAGTGTGTTCTTCGCTGTTTCTTCCGTTGTGTTCAGCATTTCGCCCACGGTTCGCAGCTTCAACCCGTGGTAATGTTTCAATTCGAAAACCATCCGCTCGCGCGGCGTCAGCTTATCCAGCGCCCGCCCAATCTGCGAGCCCAATTCCCGCTGCAATAAATCGCGCTCGGGATTCGCATTCGGCCGGTCATCCGCGGCCTGCTCGATGATGCTGAATTCTTCCCCGTCCGCATTCACCACCACACCGGAATCTTCCTTGCGCACCTGCTTGCGGCGCAGATGATCCAGACACAAATTCGTAACGATGCGGTAAATCCATGTATAGAATGAACACTCGAAGCGGAAACTCCCCACGTTCCGGTAGGCTTTGAGGAAAGCCTCTTGGTAGATGTCTTGCGCCTCATGCTCAGAACCCGTCAGCCGCATCGCCAGGCGCAACACCGCTTGATCGTAGCGGCGCACGAGATCCTCGAAGGCAGCGCGGTCTCCGCGCTGAGCCTCCCGCACCAGAACGGTGTCGTCTATGCGGTTCAGACTCTCTCCGGCCATTTGGCCCTGACGGGTACCCTGACTTCCTGTGCTCTGTCCCGGCGCAATCCTCGCCGGAAGCCTTTCGCGATCCTGCCACGGTAACGCCCAACTTTGAGCTGGCATCTCTTTCCCCTGCCCGCTAGCAGCCTCAGCCAGTTCCTGTACTGCCCGCTTACAGGGGAATAGACGCGGGAATCCCTCTCAGGTGAGCAGGATTATACGTCCGTCCCACCAAAGTAATCGCTCAAAATTGGTTGGGGAAAAGAAAAAGACGGGCAAAAACGCCCGTCTTTTGTGTTTGTGAGTGGTTGCGTGGGAACGGCCGCCCCCGGCCGTTCGCGGAGCGAAGCTCCTCAGCGCCGTTACTCCGCGACGGCTTCTTTTTCGATCACAACCTTGAAGTGCGCCGTCACCTCACGATGCAGCTTCACCGCAATCGTGAAGTCCCCGAGCTGCTTCAGCGGCTCGTGCAACTGAATCTTGCGCCGGTCGATGTCAAAGCCCTCCTTCGTCAGCTCGGCGGCAATGTCGCTCGATGTGACCGATCCAAACAAGTGGTCGCCCTCACCCGACTTCCGCGTGAAGTTCACTACCACGGCATCGATCTGCTTCGCCAATTCTTCGGCTCCCGCCTTTTCCTTGGCGTTGCGCCGGACAGCCGAGGCCTTCATCTGCACCACGACGGCCTTGTTGGCGGCATTGGCTTCAATAGCCAGTTTTTTGGGCAACAAATAATTTCGCCCGTAGCCCGCCGCAACCTTGACCACATCGCCGCGCACGCCCAGCTTGACCACATCTTCTTTCAGAATGACTTCCATGACATAGCTCCGTTTTCAATATTTCGGACGCCGCACCGCGCGGCACTCTAAAGTTCTAGCGGTTTGAAAATGGCAACAGCGCAATATTCCGTGCCTGCTTGATCGCCGCCGACACGCGCCGCTGATGCCGCGTGCAGACGCCAGTCAGACGCCGCGGCACAATCTTTCCGCTCTCCGCCACAAACCCCTGTAGCAAGCGCACGTCTTTGTAGTTCACGCCGTCAATCTTCTCGACGCAGAACTTGCAAACTTTCTTGCGGCGGAAAAACTTCCGCCCGCCAGGACCGCCCGGACCACCGCCGCCTGGACGAGGAGGACGCGGTCCGCCTTCACTCCGGCCCGCATAGCCACCCGAATGCCCACCGCCTGAATGCCCTGTAGAAGATCTTCCCGTTGGTTCTGCCATGTTGCTCCTTCGCTCAAAAACTCGATGTTGATTTCGTTCGTTCTTTTTCTGAAGTTCTACGCCGTAACCGCAGCCGGTTCGCCCGGAGTCGCTTCCGGTGCCGAAGCTGGCGCCACCGGCAAAGCCACCGTTTCCGCCGTTACTGGTGGCGGAGGCACGGTTCGTTTCTTCGCGTCGCGCAGTTTCTTCATCTTGTCCAGCCGCTTCTGCTCTTCATCCATGCGTACCGTGATGAACTTCAGCACTGGCTCGGTCACGCGCAAGCGGCGTTCGATTTCGTGTACCAGCGCGCCTCCGCCCTCGATGGTAAGAAGAACGTAGAAACCGTCCTGAAATCTACCCAATGAGTAGGCGAGACGGCGCTTGCCCATCTTTTCCTTGGCCTTGACCACGCCACCGGCGGTCGTCACCTGCGACTCCAGCGCCACAATCAATTTGTCCAGATCTTCGTCCGCCATATCAGGGCGCACAATAAACATCACTTCGTAAATGCGTTGCATTCTGTTTTCTCCGTCTCTTCCTTAGAAAGAGATTACTTCTTCGTCTCGTCGCTCTCCGGCGGATCTGGGCGGCGGTTGAATTCGTTCATCGCCGCATCCACTCCATCGGTCAAAATCTTTTTTACTGCCTTCGCCGCCGTATCCAGCACTTCCTCAATCAGCGCATACTGCGCTTTCCGGAACGCACCCAGCACATACCGCGCTCCGTCCCCCACCTCGTGATCCGGCGCAATTCCCAGCCGAATCCGCTGCACTTCCTGGCTGTCCAGCGCTCCCAGGATCGACTTCATCCCGTTGTGCCCCGCCGCACTACCCTGCTTCCGAACCCGAATCGCACCCAACGGCAGATCCAGTTCGTCGTAAATCACTATCAAGTCCACGGACGATACAACCTGATACTCATCCACCAACTCACGAACCGATAAACCGCTCAGATTCATGAAGGTTTCCGGCTTGGCCAACAGTACCGGTTCCCCTGCAATCTCTGCTCTTGCCGTTAACGCCCGGCACTGACGGTTGCGAATCTCAACTCCACACTGCTCGGCGATGCGATCCACCACAAGAAAGCCCAAGTTGTGCGGCGTGAACTGATACTCGATGCCGGGATTTCCTAGTCCAACAATCAGCTTCACGCCACGGCACCCGAGACAGCCCGACCTTACTTCTTGTCTTTCTTTTTGTCGCCTTCCTTGCCCTTGTCGGCAGCTTCGGCGCCTTCTTCGGCGTCCTGCTTGCCCTTCTTCGCAACTTCTGGCTCGGCTGCACCAGCCGCGGCATCGACCGCTGCTGCATCCGGCGTGGCCTCGACCACTTCCTTGATGGCAATCACGTGCGCCACCATCTGGTTGGAATCGGTGAGAAACTTCAACTTTGCATCATGCGGCAGGTCGACCACACGGATCATCTGGCCAAACGCCAGCCCGCTCACATCCACGTCAATGTGGCCCGGAATATCCGCGGGGAGACACTCGATTTCCACTTCGCGCAGAATCTGCTCCATGATGCCGCCTTCAAGCTTCACGCCCGCAGCTTCGCCCTTCAGGAGAATCGGCACCTTTACGCGCAAGGTTTTATCCATCGCGATGCGCTTGAAATCGACATGCAGCAAGCCACCCTTAATCGGCTCGAACTGCCAGTCCACGATCATGGCCTTGGTCAGCTCATTCGGCAACTTCAAATCCACAATCGTATTGTGGCCTGTTTCCGAATACAGAATTCGCTTCACAAGCCGCGGATCCACCGACACCGTCTGCGAATTCTTGCCCGCTCCGTACACCACAGCCGGAACCTGCCCAGCGACACGCACCCGCCGCGCCGCATTCTTCGAGGTCGCTTCGCGCGCCGTTGCTTCCAAAGTGTTATTCACTACTGCGTTTGCCATAATTTGATTTCCTTGCAAAAATTTCTTTTACAGAAAAAGATTGCTCACCGATGTCTCTTCGTGGATCGAGCGAATCGCGCTGCCAATCAATCCGGCAATCGACCGCACTTTAATCTTCGGCTCCTTCGCCGCCGCTTCGTTCAGCGGAATCGTGTTCGTCACCACTACTTCCACTAGCGGCGAATTCGCAATGTTCTCAACCGCCGGCCCTGACAGCACCGCGTGTGATGCGCATGAATACACCGCAGCCGCCCCGTTCTCCAGCAATGCATGCGCCGTTTTCACCAGCGTGCCTGCCGTGTCGATCAAATCGTCCAAAACCAGGCAAGTACGCCCGCGGACATCTCCAATCACGTGCATCACTTCCGCCACGTTGATGTCCGTGCGCCGCTTATCCACAATCGCCAGCGCTGAATCCATCTTCTTGGCAAAGAACCGGGCGCGTTCCACGCCCCCTGCGTCCGGCGATACCACTGTCAAATTCGGCAGCGCCAGCTTCTTGAAGTAATCCACCAGCACCGGCGAAGCAAACAAGTGATCCACCGGAATGTTAAAAAATCCCTGCAACTGCGGCGTATGCAAATCGACGATCAACGCCCGATCCGCCCCCGCCGTCGTCAGCAAATCCGCCACTAGCTTTGCCGAAATCGGCACTCGCGGTTTGTCTTTTCTGTCCTGCCGCGCGTATCCGTAGTACGGAATCACCGCCGTAATGCGCCTTGACGATGCGCGCTTCAGCGCATCAATCATGAGCAGCAATTCCATAATGTGCTCGTCCACCGGATAGCAAGTCGGCTGGATCACGAACACATCCGCCCCGCGAACGTTCTCCTGAATCTGGACGTAATGTTCGCCGTCCTTAAACCGCGTCAGGAACGCCTGCCCACGGGCCAGCCCTAAAAATTCGCAAACCTCGTCCGCCAACGCCTCGTTGGCCGTGCCCGAGAAAACCTTCAGCTTGTCATCCAACCGCGGGCGCTGTTTCCGGTCCATTTTTTCCTGCACCTGCGGCGGCTTTTTTTCGGTGGGCGCTACTGTGGTTGCCATAGTTTCGTCTCGCCTTTTTTTTCGGACGTTACTGACAACTACCGCTTACACTTCCCGTCACACTTACCACGCATCTGGCTGGGCCGCTAGGATTCGAACCTAGACAAAGTGCTCCAAAGGCACTTGACCTACCATTAGTCGACGGCCCAAAAAACTTGTCGATCAAGCGTCTTACCCGAGCGCCCCGTCCTGCGAAGGGGTGCCCCGTCCTTGTCGCGACAGGGGGGGATTTCACACCAGAATCTTCTTCCAGTATTGCTTCCGCGTCAAAGTCTTTGTTGCCAGCGCCTTGATGCCGCGCTTTTTCAAAGCCAGGACAGCTTTCGCCGCCGAAGCCCTGGACCCAAACAGCCCATACACCGCTGCCCCGGAACCCGACAAGGACGCATACTTCGCCCCCGCCTGTTCCAGCGCGCTTTTCACCTCATGCAATTCGGGATGCTGCGGAAAGACGACTTCTTCGAAGTCGTTCGCGATCCCGGCTTGGACGAGGCTGAGAAGCGGATTCCCAACCCGGCCCCCGCCACGTGCGGGAGCACCGGATACTGGCCTCGACCGATTGAAACCAGTCGAGCCACTCAGCCACGCAGAAATCGTGCGACCGAACTCATTCATTCTAGCCGAGGGATCGCCCGGCGTCAATTTTGGCGCGACGCGGAGATCCCAATCCGCGAAAGCGCGGGGTGTTGAGACCCCGATTTCGGGGAATGCGACCACGCAATCCATAGCCGGAAGGTCCGGCAAAGGGTAGACTGCCTCGCCACGCTCCAGGCCCAAAACCGTCCCCCCGACGAGGAACAGCGGCAGGTCCGAACCGACATCCGCCGCGATTTTCATGCGTTCGGCGGCCGGAAGCTCCTTCTTTAAGCCTTTTTCGATCCCGAGGAGAGTAGCGACGGCGTTGCCAGAAGCCCCGCCTACGCCGCCCTGCACCGGCAGGCGCTTTTCAATCTCCACAATGACGCGGCCCTGAGCTCCAAGCGCCGCCATCGTCCGTTCAGCAATCCGATAACAGGTATTCGTCGAGTCTTTAGGCACGCGCTCATCCGCGCACTGAATCTCGACCCCGCCGCCGCGAACGACACACACGCTCACGCCATCATGTAGCTCAATCGTCTGGTAGACGGTACGCAGCTCGTGAAAACCATCTCCACGCAAAGGGCCGATATACAGGCCTAGATTGATCTTCGCGAACGAGCGCAGGGCGATGGTCATGGCAATACGAGATAGATAGAAAGAGAAGTGGTGAGGAGGAAACGCTTGTTCCAGTAACACATATCAGACGGACCCACAGAACAAGCTGATCGTAAGCCTTTGGTTTTAGCCACGGCGCCGGTGCAAAATTGCAAACTCAAACCCGGCATTCGGCGGAAACAACTCCGCTACCTTCCGCAGCCGGTCCGCCAGCCCCGCCGGGGCCAACAGCTGATAGTCCCTCTCCCGCAAATCCTGATAGTCCACGTCCAGCAACAGCGTCAGCATGTAGATGGAAATCGCATCCGAAAACGCAGCCGTGAAGTAATCGTTCTTGTGCTTCTCCACATCCGGCTGATTTCCCGTCGCTAGCTTGCGCGCTTCCCAGGCGTCCAGCGATGTCTCCCCGCGCACATTGCCCTCGACCTGCTTCCAAACCAAATCGGAAAAGTCTTTGGGCACGCCCGCCCGCTCGACCAAGGCGTGTCCAACATTAATGTAGAACTCGAACGCCACCGAAAACTTATCGTCCATCAACCGCGTGGAAATGAACACGCACTGCGACCCACCCAGATTTAAGTTTCGATGGCACACCGCGTTATCGCTCAACGCTACGTCGTAGCGCTCGGCAATCAGAGTGTCTTCGCCCTGGCTGACGGTAAGCGGCACAAAATAATAGGCTTTCCGCTCCAGCGCCGCAGCCACGGTGCTCGGTACCGCCCCAATCATTCGCTCCAGGTCGGTCGTCGCCAGCGTCACCTCGCCCGCCGTCGCGTAATTAATCCCGTTGGGCGAACGTGAGACCGAAGTCTGACGAACCACCTCGGCCGGAGTGCGCGTGGCGGCAGCGGTAAGCTGAGACATAGCCTGATTGTAGCGCACCCGGCAAATCGGGCGGAGGATACCTCACCACGCCCGAGTTTTGGCCTGAAATCGGTGTGCTCCTGGGTGTAGGCTAGAGATTATGGCAAACGCCGCAAACCCCACTGCCCCGCTCCAAGGCCAAGGCCCCGGCAGCCCAGTTCCCAGCCGCCTGGCCATCCTTCCCCGCGTTCTCTTGATCACGTTCGGGTTTACCGGGATATCCTTTGCTGTCAGCCTGTTTGTGGGCATTCTGTGCATGGCAATGATGGGCATATTTCGCGGCCATTTACCGGACATGCGCTTGGCCTATCGCATGTTCGCACTGCCGATAGCAGCCATGGTGGGAATCTTGGCTTTTGTCGTCACTGGGATTGTTGAAATTCGCCACTACTATCAGGCTAAGAAGCTGAATCAAAAGAACTTGGAGCAAGGCCGTTGAGCGAAAACCCAGCCCCAAGAATCGCCATCCCGATTCCCAAATCCGACGACCCGGACTACACTAACCGCGCCCTGCCGCAGTATGAAAAGGCCGTGGCGGACGCTGGAGGCCTGCCGGTACGCATTCCGCTGGACCAGACGCCTGCCGAGGCCATGAAGCTGATTTCCCACTGCGACGCCGTGCTCCTGCCGGGGAGCGGGGCCGACGTCGATCCCGCCAAGTACGGCG
>JAYTQD010000425.1:0-1234 GCA_043746935.1 Acidobacteriaceae bacterium
CCCGCTTGTATTCACCTTCATCCCACCGCAAAGTCCCGATCTGCTTCGGATCGTCCGCATACGGAGTCAACATGGCCGCCGTATGCGATTCGATCACGCCGTCCAGATAGAACTTTACCGCGCCCGCCGCGAGCCATTCGCTGTGATACTGCTGTTTCGCTTTTTCAATGGCTGCTATCTGTTCCGTAGAGAGCACAGGCGGTCCTTCGTAGGAGGCAAGATACATCCGCACAGTCAGCTCGCCGTTCTTCAGCAGTTCCTCGTAAAGATCAATGTTCTGCATGTCGCCAACGACATTCTGTTCGTTGCCCAGGCAGTGGACCCGCACCAGTCCCACCCGGTTCGCCTCGCGCAAACCAAGCCGTAACGCTGCTAACTGTTCCTCGCGCGTCGACCGCACTTGGTTGCCGACGATGTCATCCGCATCTTCTTTCAGCGCTCCGGTAGGCTCGCCCTTGGCATCCTTCACGATCCACCCAGCCGCCGGGTTGAGCGTGTCCCGGGTGATTCCCGCCAGCGCCAACGCCTTACTGTTCACCCACGACGTGTGCCCGTCGAATCCCACCAAATACACGGGGCGATTCGGCACGATTTCGTCCAAATATTTCTTGTCCGGCAATCCCGCGTCGCCAAAAATCTCATAGCTCCAGCCTCGCCCGAGAATCCACTCGGCCTTGGGGTGGGCTTCCGCAAATTCCTTCACTCGTTTTTGTACTTCGGTGATCGAAGTCGCACCGTTTAGGTCCACCTGCGTCAGTACGCGCGAGCCTTCAATAAAATGAATGTGCGAATCTGTAAATCCCGGCAAGACTAGCCGTCCGTGGGCGTCGATTACGCGCGTGTTCTTTTCACGGAACGAGTCGATCATTTCCTTCGACCCAATCGCGAGAATCTTGTCATCGGCAATTGCTAGCGCTTCTGCCCAGGGTTGCTTGGCATTCACCGTATAGATGCGGGCGTTGGTTACGATCACGGTTGCTTTCCCACTTGATGTGGCTGGAGCCGCCGGAGCTGAAGAGCTGGCCAGCAAACAGGCCATACCCAGAACGAAACCCCGAGCTGTAGCGCCTGCGACTTTCTTTTGCATTACCCGAATACTCCTTCGATTAGAGCTCTCAGAACGTCGGCGGGGTGTTGATCCACAGCACATGTGCTTCACTCTTCCCTGGATTCGACCAGCGGTGCGGCGTCGTGCTCTCAAAGTAAAAACTGTCTCCAGATTTCAGCCGATACT
>JAYTQD010000426.1:0-9261 GCA_043746935.1 Acidobacteriaceae bacterium
CGCTTCCGTCGCGTTCTTGGCAATCTCCTTGATGCTCGTTCCCATCTCTTCGGCGCCGTTGGCCACCGTTTGCAGGTTGCGGCTCACTTCCACCGTCGCGTCGGAGACAACTTTGGCCTGCGCCGACGTTTCCTCCGAATTCTCCGTGATCAGCTTGCTCGTGCTCGACAGCTGCTCGCTGGCGCTCGCCACCTGCACGGCCGTCCCGGCAATGGCTTCAATAATCTCGCGCAGGCTGTTCTTCATCCGGTTCAGCGCCCGCCCGGTCTGGCCGATTTCATCCTCCGAGGAAATTTCCAAGTCGGCCACGGTCAGATTATTCGCGGCCACCTGCTCAATCGTAGCCAGCATCCGCGCCGCCGCCTGTCCCAGGGAACGGGAAAGCAGGGTCGCCAAAACCGCGCCGATGACGATGGCGGCCACCAGTAGTCCCAGCACCGCGAAACGCGCCGAGCTGTAGGTCGCTTCCGCCGACTGGTACGATTCCGTGCCCCCGCGCGCGTTGAGCTCGGAATCCGCACCCAGGATCTTGTCCGCCGCCGAAAACGTTTCCAGGCCATCGGTATCGGAAAGCGCCAGCGCCTCCTTTTGCTGGCCTTTTTCCGCCATCGTGAAAAAACGGCTTTTGACGGCCAGATGCTGATCCCAGGCGGAACGGAACTCCTGATAAAGGCGGCGCTCCTCGTCCGAACTGATCAGGGGTTCATAGGTCTTTTCGTCCCGCTCGACGGTGGCCATGGCCTGTTCGAACCGCTGGCGGGCCTCCACTTTGTCCGGCAATAGGAAATAGTTCAGCTCCCAGCGCCGCGCCACGCCGGCGTCGAAGCGCAGTTGCCCGAGAATCTGCACGCTAGGCAGCCAGTTGGTGCCCAGGTCCGCAGCCGCCTCATTCATCTTCGAGAGCTTTCGCAGCGAAACCACTCCGAGGACGGCCATCAAAACCAGCACGCCGCCGAAGCCCAAACCTAGTTTCTTTCCGAGTGTCAGTTTCATTTGTGTCTCTCCCTCCGGGTCTTGCAATTATTTTCTCAGCCGCCCCCAGGCGGAACTGATATTCGACCGCGTTCCTAGTGCCCCACCACTTCCACGTCTTCCGCCATCTCGCACGCCTTTTCCGTATCCAGCACCAGTAGCAGCCGGTCTTTCAATTTGTGAACGCCGGGAATCATGGCGCGCAACGCCGCGGGCAGCGTCTCGGGCGGCGCTTCGAAGCTGGCCTCGTCCACCTCGACCACATCGCCGATTTCGTCGACTAAGAGGCTCACCTCGCCATCCGCCGAGCGGATCACCACATTCATGGGCAGCATGTCCGCCGGACGTGGCGCGAGACCCAGACGCTTCCGCAGATCGACCGCCGTCACAATCTGTCCGCGCAGATTGATCAACCCGCTTACTACACCCGGCGCCAGCGGCACCTGCGTCATGCCCAGCGTGCGAATGACTTCCTGGACGCCCTGCAATTCCACGCCAAAAAGAAGCCTGTCGAGATAGAACGTGCAATATTGCGAGGTTTGCGCCATGGCTTAGTTCACCGCTCCCGCCGACTTCATCCGCGCGCTGCCGCCTCCTGAAGCCATGCCTCCCGCAGCCATGCCTCCCGCGGCTTGGAGAATGGCGGGAATATCCAGCAGCTCCGTCACCCGGTCGCCAATCACAACCGAATACAGAACCGAAGGCCGCGTCGCCGCCGACTTCACCGACGCCTGGTCTTCGACAATATCCAGAATCCGTTCCACGATCAGGCCAAACGACTGGCCCTCGTGATGGAGCACTAACACCTGAAGCGGCTCGGAACGCTCTTCGGGAAGACCGTGCGAGTCCCTAAGCTTCCGCCGTCGCTCCTCCATGACCGCGTGCAGCTGGATCAGGGGCAGAATCTGGCCGCGATACTGCGTTACCCACTCCAGACCCGACATTTCCACCTGCGACACGGGAAACTCCTCCAGGCGGGCCAGCGTGCTCAGCGGAATCGCCATACGGGAATCGCCCGGGCCGGCAAAGAGAAGAAACGTCTGCTTTTCGCCCGTCTTCCCTGCCATTTCAGCATTGCTCTCCACTCCTTTCTCCACAGCGCGCTCGCGCTCCTGACCCAGCACGGCCGCGCGCTGCGCCAGACCCATTACATCCAGGATCAACGCCACCTTTCCGTCACCCATGATGCTCGACCCGGCAAAGGTCTTCACCGTCTTGAGCTGTTTGCGCAACGGCTTGACCACGATTTCCTCAGTGTCGTTGATGTGATCCACCACCAGCCCAAATTGCCGGCCATCGGCCTGTAGCACCACGATGTTGACGGCATCGTCCTGCCCCGCGCTCCTCGCGTTCTCAAGGCGCAACTCCCGACTCAAATACGCCAGCGGCAGCAGCCGTCCGCGCAACCGGTACACCGGGGCACTGTGCACCATCTCAATCGCGGTTGCCGCCTGGTCCGCTTCGAGCCGCACCAGCTCCAGCAGATTCACCTGCGGGATGGCAAAGCGCTCCCCTCCGCAGGTCACAACCAGCGCCGGGATGATGGCCAGCGTCAGCGGAATCTTGACCCGCACCGTGGTGCCTTGTCCGGGCGTCGAGTGCAGATCGACGGTACCGCCAATCTTCTCCACATTTGTCTTGACCACATCCATACCCACCCCGCGGCCCGAAACATTCGTTACCTTTTGCGCCGTCGAAAATCCTGGCAGGAAGATCAAATTAAAGACTTCCCGCTCCGTCATGCGTGCCGCCTGCTCGGCGGTAATCACACCGCGTTCCACAGCTTTTTGGCGGATGCGTTCCGGATTCAAACCGGCGCCATCGTCGCTGATCTCGATATTCACCTGCCCGCCTTCGTGAAAGGCACGCAAGATCAGACGCCCCGCGCGGTCTTTCCCCGCCTTCACGCGGTCTTCGGGAAGCTCGATGCCATGATCCACAGAGTTCCGGACCAGATGCGTCAGTGGATCTTTGATGGCCTCAATAATGGTCTTATCCAGCTCGGTTTCCTTGCCTTCCATCTCAATCTGAACTTCTTTCTGGCAGCCCAGCGCCACATCCCGCACCGTGCGCGGGAACTGCGCCCAAATATTCCCGATGGGCTGCATCCGGGTCTTCATCACTTCTTCCTGCAGTTCGGTGGCGATCAGATTCATGCGTTGCGAAACGGCCAGCAGACCCGTGTCGTCCGAAGAACTCGCGACTTGCAGCAGCTGGTTGCGCGCCAGTACCAACTCGCCCACCAGAGTCATCAACTTGTCCAGTAAGTTGACGCCGACGCGGATAGTCTCAGAGGCCGAATCGTGCGTCCGCAATTCCTGTGCCGGCTGCTTAGCTGCAACTTCCGGCTTCGCTGGCTCGGAGGGGGAACTAGGTTGCGCAGGAGAATCAACGTTTACGCTCGAGGATGGCGCGCCTGGTGGCTCTATCGTCGGAGCAACCGCGTCCGAACTTTTTTTGCTGGCCGAAGATTTCGGCTCAATTTTTGCCGCGACAGGGGCAGCCACGAGAGGCGCGCTTGCCACAGGACCACCCCCGCCGCCTTGCAGCCGCGTCAGCGTCTCTCGCAGTTCCAGATAGTCCCTCTCGCCATCCTGGCCAGTGGTTTCAATCTCCCTCAGCATCTGCCGGACCGCATCCACCATGCCCAGCAGAGCGGTGGTCATTTCTGGATTGAGCGTCAGCTGCCCGTCCCGCAGCAGGGTCAGCAGGTTCTCCCCCACATGCGCAACTTTTTCCAGCTTGCTGAATCCCAAAAATCCGCAGGTGCCCTTGATCGTGTGGATGGTGCGGAACACGCCCGCCAGCGCCGCTTGGTCCTTCGGATTCTTTTCCAGGCCGACCAGATCCCGGTCCAGCCGGTCCAAATTTTCGTAACTCTCGACTAGAAACTCTTGGACGATGTCGCTATCGTTCACTGGCGTAACTCCTTTAACTTGGGACAGTCCCGTCTCTTACCTATCGTCCGATTCAAGGGCTTGCCTGAGGCCGGGAAATGCACTTAGGTCGCGGGCCGAGGAAAAACACAAATATCCTCCGCTGGTTGCGCAGCTGACTTGTCACCTCCGCGCAGATCTGCTAGGTTTGCCTCAGTATGCGTAGACTATTTGCCATCCTCGCGTTGTCCCTGATGGGCTGCGGTCTGGTCGCTCCAGGGGCTTTGGCGGCGACGGAAGTCACGACTCCAGCCTGCTGCCGACGGGATGGAAAGCACCACTGCCATTCCGGAATGGCGGGCATGTCCGGAATGTCCGCGGATAACAGCCCTAGTCTTCGCGCGACTGCGCCAGGATGTCCGCATCGTTCACCGAGCGCTTCGACGCCGGCTGGCGGACAGGTCGAAGCTTCTGATTTTTTTGCTCCGCAACTGCCTGACGCTAGTCTCATTTCTCTCCCCACCCACACCGGGTTTGCACTGCTGCCGGACCTGCGAAATTCGGAACGCGGCCCGCCCTCCTCGCTTTAGCGCCCAAACTCCAATTTTAGTTTCAAAAAAAATGGTTGCTAACGTCCGCCCTTGCGTGCATTTGGTTAGATTTCCGCACAGAGAGGGCGTGAAAAGGTTTTCATGAATCGCTTTGTCCTTAAGTATATTGCCAGCGTATTGGCGGTCATTGTTCTACTTGCGTCCACTGCCTTGGCCACAATTTTTGGCTCAGTTCGAGGGATCGTCCACGATCCACAACACCGGCCCATCCAAGGGGCCATGATCATGTTGAAAGCCACTTCGTCCGACTGGGCAAAAACTGCAAGCACCGATACTAACGGCGAGTTCGCATTGAACGCGGTGCCTCTGGGCGACTACTCCGTCAGCGTGGTGAGCCCTGGATTTACGCAGACGGAACAGAGCGTGGTCGTGAACTCCGGCGCTGAGCCCGTAGTTCACTTTCAACTGCGCCTCGCCAGCACCAAAGAGACGGTCTCGGTAAGCGAAAACCTTGAGACTGTATCCACCGATTCGGCGACGCCGATCACGTTAGTGAATCGTCTCGATATCGAGCGAACGCCCGGTGCATCCCGCAGCAATAGCATGGCGATAATTACCGATTACGTCCCCGGCGCGTATATGACGCATGATCAGCTGCACATTCGCGGAGGACACCAAACGAGCTGGCTCGTGGACGGCGTTCCCGTACCGAATACCAACATTGCGTCCAATATCGGCCCGCAGTTTGATCCCAAAGACATCGATTATCTTGAAGTCAACCGGGGCAGCTACGGCGCGGAATTTGGTGACCGGACTTACGGCGTGTTCAACATCGTTCCGCGCTCCGGCTTCGAACGCAACAACCAAGCCGAGATTGTTCTCAGCGCGGGAAACTTCCACCAAACGAACGATCAGTTCAGCTTCGGCAGCCATACCGAACGTTTTGCCTACTATGCCAGTGTGAATGGGAACGGCAGCGACCTCGGCATTCAGACGCCAGTTCCGCAAGTAGTACATGACGCCGAGAACGGATTCGGCGGTTTTAGCTCGCTAATTTTCAACGTCGATCCCTCGAACCAGTTGCGGCTGGTGACCTCTGCGCGCAAGGATTACTACCAAATTCCTTTCGACCCTTTTCCTAATGACATTCAGAACAATCCTATAGACGGACAGTACCCAACCCTCGATCTTCGCGATGGCCAACACGAATCCGATGCTTTAGCAAACTTCTCTTGGGTTCACACTTTCAATTCACAAATGCTGCTGACAGTCTCGCCGTTCTTTCACCGTAATAACGCCAACTACGACGGCTCGCCGACCGATCCGGTCGTCACGACGCAAGATCGAGAATCCACTTATGGCGGCGGCCAGGTGAGCTTCGGCGCTAATCTTAAGAAAAACAATCTGCAAGCAGGTCTCTACAGTTTCTACCAGCACGATAACGAGCTCTTGGGCGTGAATCTCAACGACGGGACTACACCATTTCGTGATACTGAGCATCGCTCCGGCAGTCTGGTCTCATTCTTCCTCGATGATAAATTCAAAATCACTCCTTGGCTGACGTTAACGGCCGGCATGCGTCCCACGCACTTCAGCGGGGGGATCAGCGAGAACGCCATTAGCCCGCGTTTCGGGGCAGCTCTCAATATTCCCCGCCTGAATTGGACCTTTCGAGCCTTTTACGGGCATTACTATCAAGCCCCTCCGCTGATTACCGCGTCCGGCCCGCTGGAAAATCTGTGCAACCAGTTCAATTGCGGGTTTATTCCGCTCAAGGGCGAGCGCGATGAAGAACATCAATTCGGTGTGACTATCCCGTTCCATGGATGGATTCTAGATGTGGATAATTTCAGAACCAACGTCACCAATTTCTTCGACCATAGCAATCTTGGTGAATCCAATCTTTTCTTGCCGCTCACGATCAGCAGGGCCGTAATTCGCGGATGGGAGACCACCCTGCGCTCACCGCGCATCGCGCATCGCGGCCAGATTCACTTGGCGTATTCCAACCAGATCGCCGTAGGTGGAGGAGCTATTACGGGCGGGCTCACCGATTTTTCCTTGCCCGAAGGTTTATCTGTGCTCGACCACGACCAAAGGCATACCTTGAATATCGGGGAAGATGTCAGACTCCCGTGGCACAGCTATATCTCGACCAATGTCTACTATGGCTCCGGCTTCACCAATGCCTTTCCGGGCCAACCTTATCCGGGGGACTACCTTCCTGAACACACGACGTTTGACTTAACTCTGAGCAAGGACTTCGGTGAGAAGTACTCGATTTCGCTCAACGGCCTCAATGTCGCCAACCACCGGGTGCAACTCGACAACAGCGTGACCTTCGGAGGTTTTCACTGGAATGCGCCGAGGGAAATCTATGCTGAGATCCGCTATCGATTTCACTATTAGCTAAGAAAAGACTTCACTTCTTGCTTGGATTGTTCCCCTTCAGGCTCCCCGCCTCCTCCATCGACCAAATCGCGCCAGGGCGCATGTACATGCTGGCGCGATACAGGCCTCGCACGTCGTAGGCCTCGGGTGTGCGGAACCAGTAGCCACGATCTCTCCAGACGACGTTATAAACACCTTTGCGGTATGGAACGCCTGCTCGCGCATTCCTTCGGACAGCATGTGGGAAGCAACTCCAAATGTCGTTCCCGTCCAGACTTCTGCAACTTGTTCGTTGTTTTCGTCCGCTACACCAAACCCGTTGACGGCGCCCATTTCCCCGTTGGCGAACTTCATTACATTCGAGTCAAAGACCTGCTGTAACACGGATTGTCGCATCTTTTTTGGAACAAGGTCGCCAAGGCCGGCAAGGTTGGCGTACCACTGTCCGGCAAGTTGTTCCGCCATGATGCTGTCGTGATAACGGCTGCCCTGGTCGTAGTTAAAGTAAGCGCCGTTCCATAGATTCTTGATGTAGGCAGCCTGTCCTTTTTTGAACTGCGCGTCATAACTTGCGGCGACCGTCAGGTCGCCAAGTCTGCGCGCCATCTCCGTCGTCGCGCGGAGTGCTGCGAGGTAAAGACCTCCACTGTAGGCGCTCTCTCCACGCGCTACCCAATTGTCGTACGTTTGATCGGGAAGCTTTCGGAATCTGGTCATTGGCCAGAAGATCGGCGGGGAAAAAGGGCTGCATTATCAGGAGGACGAGAGCAAGACGGCAGGAGGACTTCGATATCATCAATAAGTCTTTCCTTGAGAAGATTTCGATGGTCGGATGGCACGTGCGTCCAGTGAACGACGCCGCAGGCCAGCTTGCAGGAAGGCAGAGCAAGTGCCAAGCATAAATGCCGGGTTTTTCCTTAAGATTAACGGTTATCTAGCAAGGTCCGCACATACAACACACTCCCCTGCTGTCTGTAAGACGAGGCCACCGAACATGGTTCCTTTCCTAGCCGTACCAGCCTTGTTCTCAGCGCCGCTCCTTGACTATTTGGGGCGTGGGTTCTAGCCTTCGGAATCCGTAACTTTTTGAGGGTTTTGGCATCAGATGGCCATTCAACAGAATCGGAGCACTCAAGCAAAAATGCAGGGAAAGATCGTACTCGTAACCGGGGCGAATGGCGGACTGGGACGCGACGTCACTCAGGCCATGCTGGAAGCTGGCGCAACCGTAGTCGGCGTGTCCCGCAAAATTCAGCAAGCGGAGTTCAATAGCATCACGTTTACTGCGCTCCCCGGGGAACTCTCAACGCCAGCCGGAGCGCAGGCCGTTGTGGATCGTGTCGTCTCCCAATTTGGAAGACTGGATGTGGTCGCGCACACCGTAGGTGGGTTTGCTGGCGGTCTGTCGATCTCGGAAACCGACGACGCTACGTTCCAGCGCATGATGGACTTGAACTTGAATTGCATGTTTTACCTTTTGCGGGCCGTGCTCCCTCTTATGCGGAAGACGGCCAACGGGCGCATCATCGCCATCGGCAGCCGTGCGGCGCTGGAACCGGGCGCCGGTGTGGGCGCCTATAGCGCCTCTAAAGCGGCGATGGTATCGCTGATTCGAACGGTAGCTCTCGAAAACAAAGACGTGGGCCTGACCGCCAACGTGATCTTGCCGGGGACGATGGATACACCGGCGAATCGAAAGGCAATGCCCAACGCGGATATTAGTAAGTGGGTTCAGCCAGCCAGGATTGCGGGCTTGATTACTTGGCTCGCCGGAGATGCGGGAAAAGACGTGAACGGAGCGGTCATCCCGGTGTATGGCAGCGATGTTTGAGACTCTGGTAACAGCGTTCGTATACACGTTGATCGCATACGCTGCTGCGGGACTGGCGTTTGCCGTACTCTTTGTGTGGTTTGGCGTAGAACACTTGGACTCGGAAGCGCGGGGCGCGGGCATGGGATTTCGCTTGCTGATTTTGCCCGGCGTTGCTGCGTTCTGGCCATTGCTTCTTCAACGTTGGGTGCGAGGCGTTACGGAACCACCCATGGAAACAAACCCGCACCGACGTGCGAGTACTCTATGATTCAGCCGCTCAGACGCGTTCATCGCCGAGCGTTTCTAGTGCTGGCCATCGTGTTGCCGGTGATTCTCTTCGTCGGACTTCGTGCGCGGCACCCACATGTGAAAACGGTTCCTGTCCCGGTGTCTCCCTCCGCGCACCTGGAAAAATTGCCATGAGCGTGCAATATGGCGCCATCGGCTGGAACCGGCAGAAGAAAGCCTACGACATCGTTCTTGTCTCGCTGCTCGCCGTGTATCTCGGTCTGTTTGTGGGCGTAGGTGTGTGGCGCAACCCGAACGCGACGGCAGAAACCCTTCTAATTCGTGCTTTCGGGACGAGTGCTTTTCTGCTGCTCCATGTCGCTTTGTGCATTGGGCCACTGGCGCGGCTGGACCGGCGCTTTCTTCCCTT
>JAYTQD010000427.1:0-22036 GCA_043746935.1 Acidobacteriaceae bacterium
CTTTGCGCTTGTAGTTCTCAGCGCAGTTTCAAGTTTCGCGGCCAGCAAGCAGTTGCTCAACTTGGACTCCAGTGGCATTTCCATCCAGGGGTACGACCCGGTAGCATTCTTCACCGAACATAAGCCGGTGAGAGGTGTCCAGCAGTTTCATTCGGAATACAATGGCGCGAAGTATTTCTTCGCCTCCGCGGACGACAAAGCCGCCTTCGACAAGGAGCCGGCGAAGTATGAGCCGCAGTTCGGCGGGTATTGTGCCTACGGCGTAAGCCGTGGATCACGGGCACCCATCAAGATTGAAGCCTGGCAAATTGTGAACGACCGGCTGCTCATGCAATATGACTTGGATATCAAGGGCGAATTCAACAAGGACCAGCAGGGCACGCTCAAGAAGGCAGACCAGAACTGGCCCGGACTCGTCGATAAATACGGCAAGTGAGGGAGTGAAAGCATGAACGGTCCAGCTATGACAACCACTCCAGCATCGAGGACAGGCGCGTTGCAGATCCTGAGTTGGGCCTGCCGCATCGTGGCTGCCATCATCCTGCTGCAAACGCTATTTTTTAAGTTCACCGCGGCCCCGGAATCCGTTTACATCTTTACCAAAGTCGGTGCCGAGCCCTGGGGCCGCATCGGCTCGGGAGTGGTGGAGTTGATCGCTGCTGTGCTGCTTTTGACGCCACGCTTTGTTTGGGCGGGTGCGATTCTGGCACTCGGCGTGATGGCGGGCGCGATTGTCAGCCACCTCACACTGCTGGGCATCGAGGTCCAAGGTGACAAAGGGCTGCTGTTTGCCTTAGCCGTCACAGTGTTCGTGACGAGCGCAGCAGCACTTTACTTGCACCGCACGCAACTACCCGTCATCGGGGGGCGTCTTTAAGATATGAGGCAGCCTTCGTTAATCCTGGCAGTCGACGATGTACTGCTGCAAGGTCGCGCCCTGCTCGGCGCGGTCGATCCGGAGATATACACCTGGAAGGACATCCAGGGCTGTGGGGCCTCGATTGGCATGCATTACCGCCACGTACTGGAACACTTCCAGTGCCTGATCGAAGGCATCCAAAATGGCCGGATCGACTACGATCACCGGCTGCGCAGCTCCGAACTGGAATGTTCAGTCGATGCGGCACTCTTCGCCACAAGTGACCTGATTGAAACGTTTCGCAATCTGGCGGTGGGCGTGTTGCAGCGCGAATGCACTGTAACCTACAGTGTTGGCTATGGCGAAGGTGGTCCCGAAGAAGTACGTTCTACATTGGCGCGTGAAGTCGCGTTTTGTGTTGGACATGCCACCCACCACTACGCAATTCTTAAGCCGCTGTGCGCACAATTGGCTGTGAAGGTGCCTTATGAATTCGGCATTGCCCCGTCCACGTTGAAGCATCTGCACACGCAGGAAGTGCGTTGATCTTATGTGTACTCTAACTCTTGTCACGCAAAAGGATGGCTACCTTCTGGCCATGAATCGTGATGAGAAGATTGTGCGCAGCGCGGGAACGATTCCAGAAGCCCATGAATTCGACGGCACACGAGTGCTGTATCCCGGTGATGGAAGCGGTGGAACCTGGATTGCCGCCAATGAGCATGGCATTGCGCTCGCCCTGCTCAACTGGAATGACCCGGCACCATCTCTTGCCGCTACAAGTCAACCTCAAAGTCGAGGGCAATTGATTCCAGCCCTCGCGGATTCACGGTCGATGGCGGAATTACTGGCAGCGATGAACGTTCTTGACTTGGATCATATACTGCCGTTTCGCATGGTGGGTGTCTTCCCTGCCGAGCGAGCAGTCCAGGAATGGCGCTGGAATTCCAAGAGCCTTAATGTTGCGACTCACACATGGGAATCAAGACACTGGTTTTCTTCCAGCCTGTCGGACGAAGAAGCTTTGGGCTTGCGTGGCGCCACCTGCCACACCTCTTGGAACGAGCCCGATGCTGGTTCCTCCGCGTGGCTCCGAAGACTCCACGCATCGCATACTGACGGCTCTGGAGCATTCAGTATATGCGTCCACCGCGACGACGTCCGGACGCTCAGCTACACCGAGATTTGTTGTACTTCGTCAAAAATCGAAGTCGAACATTTCATCGGCAGCCCTTGCACAACGAAACAGAGTCACTCAGCTACAATGCAACGGGCTGCGACGCCAGTTTTAGCGACGCCTGCACAGCCTCCTGCTCTTCATCCTTGCTAAGCGCTCACGATAGAATGGCGGCTGCATGCTTCCCCAGTCTCATGCCCAGGCAGTGCCGCCAGGTTTAAATGTGATAAGCAATTCCCTGCGAAAACACTGGGTGCGCTGGGCACTTGGAATCCTAGCCACCGCCTATCTTGTGGCGCTGTCGGCTTCCTACTACCAGCGTTGGCAATTCCAGAAATCTCCGGCTCCGATCCCCGACAACTTGCGAACAGTTGTGGTGCCTGCCATCGACGGCGACTCGACTGTGCCCGGGGAAGCTAGGGTCGCCTTCCGAGATGTCCCGGCCGAAGACGCCTCGGACCACATTCCAGTTGTCCTCATTCACGGCAGTCCCGGCGATAGTGAGGTTTTGGAACAGCTCATGCAGCAACTGCGCGGGCCGCGACGCTTGATTGCGCCGGACCTCCCGGGCTTTGGCAGTTCGAGCAGCGATTTGCCGGACTATTCCTTCCGGGCGCATGCAGCCTACGTCTGGGAGTTGCTGGACCGCTTGGGAGTGCGGCGCGCGCATCTGGTCGGCTTCAGCATGGGCGGCGGAGTCGTGCTAAACATGGCGCGTACGGCTCCGGAGCGGGTGGCTTCGGTTACCATGCTGTCGGCGATCAACGTTCAGGAGATGGAACTCTTGGGCGACTATCACCTTAACCACGCGGTGCATGGCGTTCAGCTCGCGGGGCTTTGGCTGCTAAAAGTTGGCCTCCCTCGTTTTGGCGAGCTGAATCGTGTCGATATGGGAGTGGCGTACGCCCGTAATTTTTATGACTCCGATCAGCGCCCGCTACGCGGAATCCTGCTGTCCTACAACGGGCCGATGCTGATTCTGCACGGCCACGACGATCCGTTGGTGCCTGTGGAGGCTGCGATGGAAAACAGCCGATTGGTACCGCAAAGCGAACTCCATATTTTCTTCAGCAATCATTTCATGGTGCTCCAGAATCCACGGCCACTGATACCCCCGCTAACAGATTTTCTGGATCACGTGGAAGCTGGCAGTGCTCCCACGCGTGCCACTGCCGAGCCAAATCGCGTAGTCCTCGCGAATCAGCCCATGGACACCTCCCATTGGCCGAAACCGGGATTCGTCACCGTAGCCGTGATGTTCATCTCACTTGCTCTGGCAACATTTCTGAGTGAAGACCTAGCCTGTATCACCGCTGGCGTGCTCGTCGCCGAAGGGCGCATAAGTCTTCTGCTAGCAGTACTGGCGTGCGTTCTCGGCATTTTCGTCGGAGACATGCTGCTATTTCTGATCGGCCGCTGGATTGGACGTCTAGCGATGGCACGGGCACCGTTGCGCTGGCTGATTCGTCCAGAATCTCTGGAAGACGCCTCAGCATGGCTGTCCCGCAACGGCGCCACGACGATTTTTGCTTCGCGCTTCATCCCAGGAACCCGCCTTCCGACCTACGTTGCTGCCGGAGTACTGCATACGTCCGCGAGAAAGTTTGTCGCGTACTTCTTGCTGGCAGCGGCGGTATGGACACCGCTGATCGTTGGGCTTTCCGCTGGACTCGGACTGCCGTTCATGCACAGCGAATTCCTGGCTCGTCAACCGCTATCGATCAAGCTTCTGTTGGGCGGCGCGCTGCTCTTTCTAGTGACGCGTTTGGCCACAACGCTCGCTACTTACCGTGGCCGTCGAGGACTTGTGCGCCGCTGGAAGCGCCTGGCGCGATGGGAGTTCTGGCCACCTATTGTGTTCTACCCTCCGGTGGTTGCCTACATCGTCTACCTGGGAATTCGGTTTCGGAGTTGGACGCTCTTCACGGCGGCTAACCCCGCCATTCCCGCCAGCGGGTTCGTTGGTGAGTCCAAATACGACATCCTGCAACACCTCAAGGACGCCGCGGAATGGCTGCCGCGCTACACACTTTTACCCGCGGGAGAACCGGCGGATCGCATTGCACAGGCGGAAGAGTTCCTTTATCAGAACGTGCTCCAGTTTCCGGTTGTCTTAAAGCCAGACGCCGGACAACGCGGATCGGGAGTCGCCATCATCCGCTCCTCCGAGCAACTGCAAGACTACCTCTCGCACGCCTCGTTCCCCACCATTCTCCAGGAATACATTCCCGGCAAGGAGTTCGGGGTCTTCTACTACCGCCGTCCGGACGAAGAGCGAGGCCACGTGTTTTCCGTCACGGAGAAGCGAATGCCCGTTCTTGTTGGCGATGGCAAACACACTTTGGAACATCTGATCCTCGCGGATGATCGGGCTGTCTGCATGTCGGATTTTTACTTACACAAGAATTCTGAGCGGTCGAAACAGGTGCCAGCAGCGGGAGAGCACCTACAACTGGTCGAGATCGGCACACACTGCCGCGGCGCAATTTTCCTCGATGGAAGCGACGCCATCACGCCAGCTCTGGAACAAGTCATTGACCGCATCGCACAAACGTTCCCAGGATTCTTTTTCGGACGCTTTGATATTCGCGTCCCTTCCGAGGAAGATTTCACGCTTGGCCTCAATCTCAAAATCGTGGAACTCAACGGTGTCACCTCCGAAGCCACACACATCTACGACCCAAAGCTCGGATTGCGGGAAGCGTACCGCGTGCTATTCCAGCAGTGGCGTATCGCGTTCGAGATTGGAAACCTCAATCGAGCCCGTGGCGTTCGGCCAACCAGCGTGGCTGAGTTGATCCGGATGACTCGCCAATATAGCCGCCAAGCACAAGGGTATCCTGAGTGAAGAGTCCTTGGATTCTTGGAAGCGTGTTGTTTGTCACATTCCCACTCTGCTTGGGTCAATCCCTACGCTCACCGAATTGTCCTATGCAGGACGGCGCCAATACCCAACCAGCCCTGGAAAAGGTTGTCCGCGATCTGCGCGACCATTCGTTTCCTGAGTTAACTCACGTCGATCTCCGTATGCGTACGTTTCACAGTCACGCGGATTACTTTCGCACGCGATTCAGTCTGGCGCGCTTCTTCTCCCCCCTGCGGATGCGATACTTCGTCGAGGTCAATCCCGCCCTATTCAGTCAGCAAGCCCCTTCTGACGGCGTATGCTCCGTCCTGGCCCACGAACTGGCGCATGTCGTTACTCTCAACCACGGCAACCGCATTCGACGCCTCGGCCTCATGCGTTTGCTCTCCAAGAGCTACACCGCGCAATTTGAACGAACAACCGATTTCGAAGCCATCCATCGCGGCTACGGGGATGGGTTGAAGAGCTATCGGACTTGGGTTTATGCCCATATCCCACCCAATAAGCTTCAGGAAAAACGCCGCAACTATTTTTCTCCTGAAGAAATTGAGAAGATTCAAGAGCGGTTACGGGAACACCCCGAACTGTTCTTTTTATGGAGCAAGCATGCGCCAGGAAATCTGCAAGAGATTCTCAAAAGCCAAGATTAAGTAACCGCCTGGAGGCGGAATAGCCCCGCCCTGTCGCTAACGCGACAAGGACGGGGCACCCGGCAATCACTCTGCGGCTAACCCTGAGTCGGATGCAGTACGCGGAAGCTATTCCCGCCATTCGACCAGATCAGCAACAGTGCATTTTGACCCGCGGGAACCTTGCCAAGATTCTGCTGGACATCCGCCGCGCTCTGGACTTTATGGCGATTCACTTCCAGAATGACGTCTCCCGGTTGCAGCCCAGCATCCTCAGCGGAACTACCCGGCTGTACTTGTTCGATCACCGCTCCTTGCACATCGTGCGGCGCCTGGATTTGGTTGCGGGCATCCTGAGTCATATCGGCCAAACCCAGCCCCCAGCGCGCTTTTCCGTGCTCGCCGGTGTTCTCGCTGACTTCTTCCTTGCGATTATTTATGTCTGCCAAGGTTACCGGAACGTTGACGTCTTTCCCGTCGCGTAGAATCTGCAAGTGGATCGTTGTACCCGGAGTCTTCTGGCCAACTTCGACCTGAAGCTCTCCCGCGTCAGTCACTTTCTTGCCATTGAGCTCCTTCACCACATCACCAACCCGCAGACCGGCTTTCTCCCCCGGCGAATCGGGCTCGACTTGCGTGACCAGAGCGCCCATATTGTCCGCGACATCGAAGAATTTCGCATTCTCCGGTGTCACGTCCGCGATGCCCACTCCCATATAGCCGTGCGACACCTTGCCGTCGCGAATCAGTGCGTCGACCGTTGGCTTGACGATCTGAGTAGGAATGGCAAAACCAGCACCGGAGAACGATCCCGAAGATGAGATGAGAAAAGTGTTAATCCCAATGAGTTCCCCGCGTGCATTTACCAATGGCCCGCCAGAATTGCCTGGGTTGATGGCCGCATCGGTCTGAATGAATTCGCCGGGCTTATGACGATCACTCAAGTCCGGATTCGGACGGTTCAACGCGCTCACAATTCCGCGCGTCACCGTGAAACGCAGTCCAAACGGATTGCCGAAAGCAAGCACAGTCTGGCCCGGACGAAGCAGCGTCGAGTCACCCCAGGCAACATTCGGAAGATCAGTGGCGCTTACTTTAATGACAGCAAGATCCGTCAGAAGATCTACTCCAATCAACTTCGCCGGCAAGATTCTCCGGTCGCTCATGGTGACGCGAATTTCGGTCGCGCCGTCCACCACGTGGTTATTGGTGACGATGTAGCCGTCGGGCGAAATAATGACACCGCTACCCACGCCGTGCTCGATCTGTTGTTGCGAAGGCATCCGCATGCCACGGCCTGGTCCTTGACCTGGCCCTTGACCCATTCCTGGGCCAGCTCCTGGGCTAAAAAATTGCCCAAAGAATTTCTGCATATCTTCAGGCATCTCGCCCCGTGTTTGGTCCGGCTTCGCGCGCGAGGTCACAGCCACGTGTACGATGGCCGGCGTCACACGTGCCGCCAACGTTTCCATGGCACGGTCCAGACTTAACAGCGCTCCGACGCTGTTGTCGTCCAGAGGTGCGGTGGTCGATGTAGCAACCGCGGCTCGGGCTACCGTGGGTTTCAGACACTCATAGGTTGCGATCGACGCCACAAGTGCAAATGCCATCAGTGGCGCGAGCACTCGGCGCAGTCCTTGTTCAGAACACAGTTCATTCCCCATTTTTTCCATCAAGCTTTTCATGACGATACATTCTCCTTTGTGAAACTAATTATTTAGTTGTTAAACGCAAAGCTGTACTGCTGTCGCTGTTCTCACTTTCTTAAATGGATTTGTTGAGGGTCTTTTGCGGGGTGCCCGGATACGTTCCAGGGTAAAAAACAGTCAACCGATAGACGCGGATGCTCCACAATCTGTCACCCGCGGCGTTGAACTGTTGATCTTGCAGGACGACAAATATTGTTTCCGCAGCACCCGCGCTGGAGTTTGCGGGTACAAACATCACGGGCTGCACCGGCTCAACGCTCGCTATATCAGTTCTTTGCGCATCAAGGGTTTGCGGGGCGACGATTTGCGGGGCAATCTGGGGAAGGAGCTCGTTTGCTGCACTTCTCGTGCCCGCTACGGTGACTCCGTGGCGCACACGAGAAGTGGGAAGAGCAATTTTTCTGACCAACGAATCAAAACCGCGCGCGGGTGCTGATGTCTGCGTCGCTACGGAAGTTCCGGCCTTGCTGTCATCAATCTGGGGTCGGAAACCCACAAGTCTTGGCGTGTGATCGACGAAAACGAAACATACCATAGCAGAAGCCATCACCAGAGCTACCGCTGGTTTCCACACCCGAGTTGCGCCGGGCCGTTCCCCATCAAGTATTTGTTGGATACGCAAAGACGTGTGCCGCATGCGGTTCACAGCAGCTTGCGCGAAGGTTAAATTACGGCGGCCCAGGCTCTTCTCAGCCAGCGCAACCAGACACTTCGCATAGGCGCGAGGACTCGACGTTTGCGCCACAACGAGATCGTCGCAGGCCATCTCGCGCTCCAAAGCCAGCCTGCCTTCAATCCACCACACCAAAGGGTGAAAGAAAAATACGGCACGCAACACTTTCTGCGCCAAGTTGGTCCAGTCATCCCAACGCCGCAAGTGTGCCGCCTCATGCAACAGCACAACCTTCAGCTCGTCGGTGGAAAGCTCCCGCATGGCCCACGCCGGGATGACAATCATAGGATTGAAGAATCCGGTTGCCATAGGCACCCGCAGAGACTGTGAGATGTAGAGTGCCACCGGCCTCCGGCACGAATCCGCTACAACCTGCCGCAGCGTCGGGTCCAGGCTGGCTACGTCCAGCTCGACACAGTTCTCGCGCATTCGCCGTATTTGCCACAAACCCAGTGCCACCCGGGCTAAGGCTCCGATCGCGATCACGACCCACATGCAGAACAGATAAAGCGCCCATGCGCCAGGCGCTAAGATCATTGGTCCGGAGTCCGCCGCGGAAACAAACGGCTGGCCCCGGGAAACAGACTCCATCCAAGGCAGCACGACTACAGCCACCAACACCACGAACCAGACTGCGAACCGCGTGCTCGAGCTCCGACGCCCAATCACCTTCAACAGCACCCAAGCCAAGGCCGCGAGCACGCCGCTCTGCAACAAACCATTCAGCATGTGCTCGGTGAAGACTTGCGCCAGACTCTGCAGAAGGAATGGACTCATCATCGCCTCAGTCTCCCCCATCCAGCATCTGCCGCAAGCGGCTCAATTCCCCAGCGTCGAGACTCTCGTCCTCAATGACGTTCAGAACAAGCTGCTCATGCGAATTCTGGAAGAAGCGATGCACCAACCGCTGCACTTCAAGACGAGATGCTTCCTTGCGCCCGACGAGAGGCGAATATACATGAGCGCGGCCATCCTTCTCGTGGCTCAGATAACCTTTCATTTCCAAAATTCGAATGGTGGTCAGGACAGAGTTATAAGCGAGCGCAGGCTTCTCCGGAAGCGCTTCAAGGATTTGCTGTACCGTCGCTGATTCCTTCTGCCAAAGCACGTCCATCAGGCGAAGTTCCGCTTCCGTCAAGGTCGTTGACTTACTCGGTGGCAATTAGTACGCTCCTGCGATCTTGATAATCAGAAAATCAATCCCTTGAATCGGTCTTACCTTACGGGCCTCATCGCGCAAATGATATCTAACTAATTCATTAGTTGCAAGCGTTGAATCGCGAGTTGCTTCTAAGAATCCAAAGAAATGCTGACCGAGAATCACCGAAGGATTTGATTTGCCGGCTGTCGGCTGTAAACTGCTGAAAACGCAGGAGTAGTCGTCAATCGTCCGGCCAGAACACACGGCGACCGATTCATCGCGTAGAGTAGAAAATGCGGCGCCTTACCGTAGGCTGCCTGCAAGCCTACGGAGGGTTTGAGTGTTAGGTCGGGTTTTCAAAGCATTTCGCTATCGCGATTTCCGCCTGATGTGGATTGGCGCCTGTACCTCCAGCGTCGGCACCTGGATGCAAATTGTTGCCCAAGGCTGGCTCATCTATCGCCTTAGCCACTCGCCGTTTTTGCTCGCGCTCGACCAGTTTCTCGGCGGCATTCCCATCTTTCTGTTCTCACTGATCGGCGGCGTTGTCGCGGATCGCGTGGAACGGCGACGGATTCTGCTCGCCTCGCAGTATGTGCAAATGGCAAGCGCCAGTCTCCTCACCATTCTTGTGGCTACAGGCTTTGTACACGTTTGGCACATCCTCTGTTTGTCGTTCGTCTCCGGTTTAGCGCAGGCCTTCGGCGGACCTGCCTACCAGGCCCTCATTCCTACCCTCGTGGAAAAGGAAGACATGCCGAACGCCATCGCGCTCAATTCCATACAGTTCAACGTAGCCGTCATGGTGGGGCCGGCGCTGGCTGGGCTGGCTTTGGCGAGGCTGGGAGAAAAATGGTGCTTCGGGCTCAACGCGCTCTCTTTCCTGGCGCCGATTGTGTCGCTTTCGATCATTACCACGCGCTTTTTGCCGCCGAAGACAACAGAATCCATCCTGAGCAGCCTGAAGGAAGGCATTCGGTTCGTGCGCAAGCAACCCTCGATGGAGGCGCTGATCGTACTCGCTTTCTGCATGACGGGCTTGAGTGTGCCCATGAGAACGTACCTGCCTGTCTTCGTGAAGGACATTTTTCATCGCGGTCCAGAGACCTATGGCAATCTGCTGGCTTTAATGGGACTCGGTTCCATTTGCGGATCACTTGCCGTCGCCGCCATCGGCAATATTGGCAAGAGGGGGCGCGTAGCTCTCGGCGCGTTGATCTGTCTGGGCACGGGAATCGCCGGGTTCGGCCTTTCTCACTCGCTGCGGCTGAGCGGAGCCATGCTAGTGCTGTCAGGCGCATCCATGATGGCGGCCTTCGCCATGGTCAGCTCGCTCGTCCAGCTGATTACCACCAACGAAATGCGTGGGCGCGTGATGAGCGTTTACAACGTCGCCTTCCGCGGCGGTATGCCCATGGGCAATCTACTCTCGGGATGGCTTGTGCCCGTGCTCACGGCACCGGTGGTGCTGGGACTGAATGGGACGCTGTTGGTTCTAGTCGCGATGTACTTCTTAGTCGTCCAACGTCGCGTGGCGACGCTCTAATGATACATCTGGATTTGGAACCAATTTCCGGGTTGCCATTCGTGCGCTATTCGTTCCGGATTTTTCCGTCTTTCGCCATGTTCTGGAGCCAGCGCCGCGCCGTTGCGGCTTCTGGGCGATCGCTGTAAGTCTTAAGAAATTCCCGCAGAGCTTGCGCGGAATCCTCGTAGCGGCCCACGGCTGTAAGCGACTGCGCTACCAGAAGCTCGATCTGCGGCGCCTTCCCGTTTGATTCCGTCAGCGCTTGCTGCGATGCCTTCAGCGCCTGGTCGTATTGCTCGTGGTGGTAATACGCTTTGGCCAGCGTCGAACGTGTCTCCCATCCACCGGGCTGCAATTGGAGTGATTTCTCCAGCGGCGCGATGGCCTCTTCGTATTTTCCCTGGTTGGCCAGGGCCATTCCGAGAGCGGAAAAAGCACGGACGTTGGTGGCGTCGATTTGCGTGCATTTTTCCAGAAAGCTTTGAGCCTGCGGCCAATCGTGGCGGCTGAGGAAAAGCACGCCTTGTCCGAACAGCACATCCGGGTGGCCGGGCGCGAGCTTCATGGCTTCGGCGAGGTACGTTTCGGCCTCGTCCAGCTTGTTCGCCGTGATCGCTTGCAATCCTTTCAGGAGAGCGTCTTTCGCTTTGGGCGCGAGGAGCGGCTTATTCGGAACTCCCACCGTATCGTTCGACGACTCTCGTTGCAGAGAAACGTCGACTTCGGCTTTGACAGCTACGGGAATCGAGACGTCTTTTTGGGCGGTTTTATATCCGGCGGCTTCGACGATAACGGTATAGTTGCCCAGGTCGCGGACGATGAAGAAAGCCCGTCCGTGGGACGCTGCGCTCTGGCCGACGGGCAGCCCCTCATGCAAGAGGCTGACGGACGCGGCGGAGGAAATGAGTTGTCCAGAATTTTCGCGCACGGTGACAGCGATTTCCGGCCGGTCGCCTCGGGTCATGATGCCTTCGCCGCCGCCGTCTTGGCCTAATAATGGAATGGTTGACAGGAGAAGCAGAAATAGCACCATCCGGAGCATCTTAGGAGCGCACATGTATGCCTTGGAGGAACTGGTGGAAGCGTAGCCCCGGGCATCGGGTGCGTCAAGGGGAATGTGGGCTTGGAATGTCATTTTTGTGTCGGCAACGGAGGCGGCGCTCCAGACATTTTTTCCAGAACATCGTCCTCGGCTTTCTTGTGGAGTTCGTGAACTTTGGCGAATTCACGTTGAGCGGCGGCGGCATTGCCCATGGCCTGGTGTAAGCGCCCCAAGCGGAAATGGGTGTCAGGCTGAGCCGGATCCAACTGAATAGCTCTCTGGAGCGCCGCTAGGGCGTCAGGATAGCGTTTCTGCTCCATGTAGATGGCGCCCAGGTCGGCATGGACGATGCGAAGATCGGGTTTGAGCTGCGCGGCCTTCTTGAGCAAGTTCACGGCGTTTTCCGCATTGTTGCTCTTCATGGCAATATCGCCCAGGTAGGCTAGAGCTTGGGCTTGGTTAGGGTCGATGGCAAGCTCATTGTTGAACGCGGTTTTCGCATCTTCGTATTGATGCTGTTTCCAATAGAGGAAGCCAAGTCCGAAATTGATGTTGGGTTCATGGGGAGCGGCTTTGACTGCGGTTTGGAACTCTTCGATGGCTTCCGGTGTTCGTCCCAGGCCGTCCAGGGCTTCACCTAAGAGCATGTGCGCGGGCGGGGAGTCAGGATTCTGCTGTAGGATGCGCCGGTATTCCTCCAGGGCACAGGAATCCTTGGCCCAAAGGCAGCTCTGTGCCAGCACTCGGTGAAGTTCTGTGTTGTCGGGGTCGAGTTCCGCAACGGGTTTGAGCTGGGTTACAGCTTCAGCGAAGCGTTTGGCGCCATAGAAGCTGAGTCCTAGCAGCGTGCGTGCTTGCGTACTCTGCGGATCGGCGGTTAACGCCGCTCGCAGTGGGGCTAGAGCCTGCTGGAAGCGGCCTTGTTTGAACTCCGCGATTCCCAGGTTGAGTTGGATTCCCGGCAGCTTTGGATTGAGCGCGAGAGCCTTTTTATAAGCTGGGACTGCTTCCTGGTATTTTTCTTCTTTGGAGAGCACTACGCCCCACGCGGCGAATGCGGCTGCGTCTTTGGGATTGTGCTGCGTGAAGGTGCGCCAAGCCGCTGCAGCTTCGGCGAGCTTGCCTTGTTGCTGGAGAGCGAGAGCGTCAGCAGGGGTCTGTGCGCTCACCAGAGAAGGTGATAAGAAGGCAAAGTACACGCAAATCAGCTTCCACTTCTTCATGAACTAAAAAGTGTAACCGGGTTTGTTAGCTCGTACGGAGCCAGAAAAAATGCGGCGAGGCGGGATAGCCCGCCTCACCGCATTGGGTGGGGTGCTGCCCTTGCCTTGCGTTAGAAGATCAGCTTCATCCCCAGTTGCATGGTTCGAGGATCAAAGGTCTGATTCATTATCCCGAAACTGGAGTCTCCAATGTCGTTGTGGATACCGCCAGTCGTGTCGGCCTGGAACTGAGTGTGATTGAAAGTGTTGAAACTCTCCGCGCGGAATTCCAGTCTGCTGCCACGCTCTTCGCTGAAGACGAAGTTCTTGAAGAGCGCTATGTTCCAGTTATCACGACCAGGTCCACGTGCCGCGTTGTGCCCGAGCGTACCCCACACTCCGTCCGCCGGAGCCTTAAGGGACGACAGATTGACCCATTGGGGGCCCTTCTTCGTGTATGAGAATGTCCCGTCCGGACGATTCGACGAGTTCGGAATAACGCTCGTCACCAAAGAGCTAGACGTAATGTTGAAGGGCGCTCCCGATGATATCGAGACGATGCCAGATACCTGCCATCCACCCAGCGTCGTTCGTGCCATGCGATTCCCACTGTGCTTTAGAAGCGGCAGGTCATAAACGAAGTTCGCGAATACAACGTGAGTGCGGTCAAACGCTGACGGACCCACATCGTATCGCCACCCAGCATAGGGATTCGAAACGGCCGCAAGATCCCCGGCGCTGCTACCATTGCCGAAGGGATCAATCGAGCGAGAAAGAGTATACCCAACCTGGTAGGTAAGGTCGCTCTTAAACGTTCCTCGCAAGCTCATTTGCAGCGAATTGTAATGTCCGTTCGCCTCGTCCGCCGCCAGTTTGATGGAGCGATAACCGAGGTACGGGACGAGCGCGTTGTACTTATCATTTTTGGAGCCCAGGAAATTCACTATCTGGTTTGCCGCCGGCAGATTGGTCTCGCGGTAATCATTCTGATGGCGGTTCTGGGTTCCCACGTACGACACGGAGAGGACGGACTTCCCCAACGACTGTTGCACGCCGAAGCTGAATTGGTAGCTCTGCGGCAGTTTGTAGTTACTCCTCGCGATACCGGTAACGTCGGCCACCGGGATTGTGAGCGGAAGGGTGTTACCCGTCTTGATATCCGTGTTCGGGTTCGCCAAGAGTACGTTGTTAAACGAAGTATGGGCACTGAACGGAACGTTCCCGCCAGTGTTGTAAACGTCGTTACCCTGGACGCGCTCGTACATGATGCCAAACCCGCCACGTACCACCGTCTTACCGTTGCCGCTCACATCGTAGGCGAAGCCCACACGCGGGCCAAAGTTCGCCCAGTGATTGTCCACCAAACCCTTGGGAATCCCGTTCTTATTGTCGAGGCCGAGGCCGTTGGTATAGAGCGAAATTCCCGCCAAGATCGGATTGGGGCTGGTTCCCAGTCCAGGGCTGCTGGCGGAGATGGTGCTGTTCTTCGTATTGGTCGGGTCCAGCACAGCCGTTTTGTTCGCGTCATACAGGCCCGGATAGAAGTTCGACATACGGCTGTTGGCTTCGTAAGTATGCGGCACACCGTCCCAGCGCAATCCAAGATTGAGGGTGAGCCGATTGGTGGCGCGCCAGTTGTCCTGGAAATACGCGGCGTAGGAAACGTTGTTCCAGTGACCGTTGTCTTTAACCGCGTCCTCGTTGTAATTCTGGCCATAACCGAGCAGATAATCGGCAAAGTCGTTCCCGGTGTAGGTCCCGTCGAAAGTGAAATTTCCCTGGGTTGTGGTGAAAACGTCCTGGATTTTCTTATATAGCGCCCAATTGCCACCGATCTTGAACTGATGTTTTCCTCGCGTCCAGGAAACATCGTCGCGAATCTGGTAGTCGTCCGCTTTGTTAATCCAAGGCTCCCAAACACTGGTGTAGTTCGCCGAAGTCTTGTTTATGGTGCCATTCAGATTGATCGACGGAATGCGGTTGCCGGCGTTCGGTCCATTCGGGAACGCCCTATTGAAAGTGAAGCCGGGCGCTTGGGTTATGCCGCTGGGAATGATGTTGATGCGGTTGCCGTTGTAGTTGAAGGCAACCTCATTGATCAGCGTCGGGCTGATGACGTAAGCCGTATGGACGACGCCGCTGTAGGAGGGATTTCCGAAAATGTCGGACGCTGTAGGCACATTGTCACCGCTCCACTGCGACTTCCCATAGCCCTGCGAGATCTTCTCGGCAAGGAAGTGTCCGAAAATAGAGAATTTGTCCGTGAAGTTGTGATCGATTCGGACAATTTCTTCGCGAACGGTCGTGACCGAATTGTTGCCGCCGATGAAAACGGGATGACCGTCCTTATCCACGCCAGTCTCGCCGGGGAAGATGCTGGTGAACTTAGTCGGATTTCCCGGGCCGTGGGGAATATTGAGCAGGGCCGCCGCGTTCGAATTCACGAACGGTAGTGCGTTGCCGGTGAATGCCACGTACTTGGTAGGGTCGGGAACCATATTCCCAGAGACGGGATCGGGCGAACAGCCACTCAGTGTCTGCGTTCCAAATGCCGCCTGCTGCGCCGGCGAGAGGAGGCAGGAAGGTGGGGCGTGTAAGCCCGAGAACGCTGTTAGGCCATCCGTCGGCACATGGCCGGTAAAATCGCCGCCGTGGGTGGCCGTCCACGGAACGATCTGGTTGATCGTGTCGCCCGAAATGAGCTTGCGCCACTCCATGTTGTAAAAGAAGAAAGTCTTGGGAGTGCCACCCTCATGCAGAGCCACCGGGCCGCCGACATTGAAACCATAAGTGTTGTAGTTCAGCTTGGTCTTCTTGGAGCCAGGACCATCGAAGTAGCGTCGCGCCTGGATGGCATCGTTACGTACAAACTCCCAACCCGAGGCATGAAACTTGTTGGTTCCAGACTTAAGAGCCGTGGTCATGGTGCCGCCGGACGAAAGGCCGTATTCGGCGCTGTAGTTTGAGGTGAGGGTCTGGAACTCTGCCAGGGCATCCAGGGAAGGCGCAACGCTGGAATTTCCAGCGCCTCCGCGGTCGTCACTTTCGGCGCCGTCCAACAGATAAATGTTGTGCCCCTGCCGGTTGCCGTTGAAACTTGTGCTGCCGTTCCCGCCCACCGGGGTGGGGTTCTGGAAGTCGCCCTGGAGGCTCGACGCTCCGGGCGTCAGATTGATCAGGGTATAGATGCTGCGCCCGTTGGTAGCAAGCTGCGATATCTGCTGGCCAGAGATGACGTTGCTGACCTCGCTGGAATCCGTTTGGACGTGGACCGCAGTCGCTTCGACGGTCACAGACTCTGACGCAGCGCCCATCGCCATCTTAAAGTCCATGCGAAGACGGTCACCGACGTTGAGAACGACATTTTTTTGCTCTGCCACCTTGAAGCCTGTGGCCGTGGCTTTAAAGTTGTAGTGGCCGATCTGGAGATCGGGCAATACGTATTGACCAGTTTCGTTCGTCGTAGTGCTGCGGCTTTGGCCGGTTTCAGTGCTCGTGGAAGTGACGGTTACGTTGGGGACTACTGCTCCTGTGGGATCCGTAACGGTCCCGACGAGCGTGGCCTGCTGGGCTAAGGCATAAAACGGGAGACCCACCAGCACAGCGCAAAGCACCACGAGGCGGCGCAGGTTGAACTTCTTGAAAGCAACCGTAAAACCACTCACATACTTCGACGAGACGGAATTCATATTCCACTTCCTCCTGCATCCTGGCAAGATTTTGCAAACGCCTGTATAACCAATTGTTAACGTTTACATGGGTGACTTTGACTTGTATTTGTTTCTGGGAAGCTTGTCAAGAAAATTGTTGGTAAGGGGTAAGGGCTTCAAGAACTGGCTGGCTCAACTCGCTGAGCAGGAGCTTCCATTTTACGTAGGAGTAGCGATTAGAAAGCAGATTGTCGCTGGGTAGAGCCGAGATCCTCCCGGACGAAAGGGTGCTTTCTTTGAGAGGTTTCCGCCGCATAGGGGCTTCTGATGGGCTGGTATGAAAGGCTGTAGATATAAAAGTACGGATATGGATAAGTGGAGATATGGAAGTACGGAGGTACGAACAGGGAGTCCAAGTAATCGATTTTATTTTTCGCCCGAGAGTCCCCGTGCCTCTAAAACGAGGCAAGATGTGACAGTTAACACTTGTTCCATATTTGTAATTTATCAAATTTTGGTTCGCCGTAGGCTGCCGGAATTTGACTGCGGGTTTCGCGGAGACAGGGTTTACGTTCACAAAAGCATTCTGCTAGCTTGTACCTTGTGTTTACCGATATGACCTTGAATCATGGAGCGCGACGGAAACACGGGCGTTTGAGTTTCGCTTTCGCCCAAATTCTGGCCTTGTTCTCGGTTCTGCTTTCCGCGATGGGCGCAAGCAGCCAAGAGGCTTCGGGCCAAAAACCGAAGCAGCCTCCTTCCGGCATGGGGGTAGCAACCGGAGCGGCACATCCCGCAATCAAGGATTCGCATTCTCGCCCGATTACGGCTGGCGGATTCGTGGACGATGCCCCCATCGTATTCAGCGACATCACCAAACTAGCCGGCCTCGATAAATTTCTCCATCGCTCTGGAAGTCCCGAGAAGAAGACGATTCTGGAAACCCTGGGATCGGGCGTGGCCTTGCTGGACTACGACAACGACGGCTGGCTCGACATTTATCTCGTGAATGGCTCTACCGTAGCGGCGATGCAAGGGAAAGAAGCGCCTCCCCGCGCCATGCTTTTTCATAACAACCACGACGGCACGTTTACCGATGTCACGGAAAAGGCAGGTGTCTCGAACCAGCGTTGGGGATTTGGCGTTGCGGTGGGTGACTACGATAACGACGGCTGGCCGGACATTTATGTCGCCAACTTCGGCAAGAACCGCCTCTACCGCAACAACCATGACGGCACGTTTACCGACGTCGCCGAGAAAGCTGGCGTGGCGCTGGGAGGATGGTCAACCGGGCCCACCTGGGGAGATTATGACCACGACGGGCGTCTCGATTTGTTTGTCCCTGGTTATGTGAAGTTTGATCTGGAGCACCCACCCATCGCGGGACAGGGCGTGATTCCAGTCAATTTCTGCCAATTCCGTGGTATCGCCGTGATGTGCGGCCCGCGAGGTCTACCCGGAGAGGCCGACCATCTCTTCCATAACAATGGCGATGGTACTTTTACGGACGTGAGCGTCAAGGCCGGTGTGTCGGATCCGAATGGCTACTACGGCTTGGTATCCGTTTTCGTGGACGTGGATGATGACGGATGGTTGGATTTGGCTGTGGCCAATGATTCCGAGCCCAACTATCTCTATCGCAACCGGCACAACGGCACTTTTGAAGACATCAGTTACGCTTCCGGATTTGCGCTCAGCGAGGACGGGCGCGAGCAAGCCTCCATGGGAATCGCCGTGGGAGACTACAATCGCGACGGGAAAGTCGATCT
Source organism: Acidobacteriaceae bacterium (assembly GCA_043746935.1). Lineage (GTDB taxonomy): Bacteria > Acidobacteriota > Terriglobia > Terriglobales > Acidobacteriaceae > JANXUC01. The sequence continues at coordinate 18,246 of JAYTQD010000427.1, forward strand.
GTTCACGACAACCTTTTCCGATGACTACAAGACGCTCTACCGGAATGACGGCGCCGGTAGTTTTTCCGATGTTACGTACCGGGCCGGTTTGGCAGCGCCAACGACCCCATTTTTGGCTTGGGGAACTGGGTTTCTCGATTTTGACAACGATGCATTGCTGGATATCTTCATCGTCAACGGGCACGTTTACCCGGAAGTCGATAAGCAAGATTGGGGAACCACCTGGGCGGAACGTCCGCAACTCTTCCGAAATCTTGACGGTTCCAAATTCGAAGAAGTACCGCCAGCCACTGGCAGCGGCCTTTCTGACGTCATTTCGGGCCGCGGAGCAGCCTTCGGAGATCTTTTTAATCGCGGGCAAATCGACGTAGTGATCAATAACATTGATGCAACGCCGACTCTGCTGCGCAATGCCGTCAAGAACGGTAATCATTGGCTTACGGTGAAACTAGTTGGCGGCCCGAAGAGCCCGAGAGATGCAATCGGCGCGAAGGTCTTCGTTACAACCGGCACGGGTTCAAAAGGCGCGGCGCGGCAACGGGCTGACATCGTGAGTGGTGGAAGTTACGGTTCAAGTTCCGACCAGCGAACCCATTTCGGATTAGGGTCAGCTACGAAGATCGACAAAATCGAGATTCATTGGCCGAGCGGGATGCGGCAGATCGTGACCGTCCCCGGCATCGACCGCATCGTAACCGTGGAAGAAGGAAAAGCTGCATCGGAGAAGCTTACAAATTCAGGTAGGAAATGAGGAATATGAAAAACACAATTGCGGTAGTTCTCTGTGGAATCTTATGCGCTGCTGTTAGTTCAACTGCTCTTGCGCAGCAAGCGCCGGTTTCGCCGGCCTACAAGAATCCAAAGCTTCCCGTGGAGCAGCGCGTCAACGATCTTGTGTCGCAGATGACTCTGGAGGAGAAAGTTTCACAACTCGGACACACTTCCGCACCGATTCCGCGCCTCGGTATTCCGGAGTACAACTGGTGGAATGAGGGCCTGCACGGCGTGGCACGCGCCGGAAATGCGACGGTATTTCCTCAGGCAATCGGCTTGGCGGCTACATTCGATGCGCCTCTCATGCACCGGGTCGCTGATGTCATCAGCACGGAATTCCGCGCGAAGTATTACGCCACCGTGCATCCGGATGGCTCTGCGGACTGGTACCGCGGCCTTACCGCTTGGTCTCCGAATATCAACATCTTCCGCGATCCGCGCTGGGGACGCGGCCAGGAAACCTACGGAGAAGACCCTTACCTGACCTCGCGTATCGGGGTGGCGTTCGTCACCGGCTTGCAAGGAAGCGATTCCAACTATTTGAAAGTTGTTGCAACTCCGAAACATTTTGCAGTACACAGTGGTCCAGAATCCACACGGCATTCCGTGGATATCCAAGCGTCGCGGCACGACATGGAGGACACGTATCTGCCCGCGTTCCGTGCCACCGTGATGGAGGGCAAAGCCGAATCCGTAATGTGCGCGTATAACTCTCTCAACGGCCAGCCCGCGTGCGCGAATTCTGCGCTCCTCGAAGAACACCTCCGCCATGATTGGGGCTTTCAGGGCTACGTTGTCTCCGATTGCGGCGCAGTGGCCGACATTTTTGGCGGGCACCGCTACTCGCCCAACGCCGAGGAGGGTGTTGCGGCGGCTTTCAAATCTGGAATGGATGTCATTTGCGGAGACTACCGCAACGGAATGAGCACGGAACCTATCGGCATTCTCGGTGCAGTTCATCATGGACTGCTCCCGGAAGCTACCATTGATCAGGCGCTGCGGCGATTGTTCACCGCCCGCTTCCGGCTTGGCATGTTCGATCCGCCCTCCATGGTGCCGTACTCCCGTGTGACTCCCGCGGACAACGACACCGAAGCGCATCGCCAACTAGCCTTACGCATGGCCAGTGAGGCTCTCGTCCTTCTTAAGAACAAAGACAACTTTCTCCCTTTGAAAAAAGCGCCTGAAACGATTGCCGTAATCGGCCCCAATGCCGACAATCTTGATGCTTTGGTGGGCAACTACAACGGCACCCCTTCCAAACCCGTGACGATTCTTGCCGGTATTCGCCAGCGTTTTCCAAAATCCAAAGTTGTTTACGTCGAGGGTACCGGCCTAGTTGGGCCGGTAGCCGTAGCTGTTCCCAGCAGCGCGCTCTGTTCCGATGCGTCCTGCAAAGAGCACGGCCTGAAGGCGGACTACTTCTCGAATATGACTCTTGACGGTGCACCAGCGCTGACGCGGACTGACGGTGCGATCAATTTTATCTGGGGTGAAACCGGCGTTTCGCCGGAATTGCTCAAGCACTATTCGGTACGGTGGACCGGGGTGTTGACACCTCCCGAATCTGGCAACTTCCGGCTCGGATTTTCAGGCCAAGACGGCTACCGGCTCTGGCTCGACGGCAACTTGATTACCGAAGACTGGAACATGCACGAGCCTGCTACCACGCTCACAAAAAAAATCCAGCTGGAGAAAGACCATGCTTACGCAATCAAGATCGAATATTTCCAGAATGTAGGAAACTCCGAAGCGCGTCTCCTCTGGAGTCTACCCAGTCAGATTGGCCAGGACGCCCTCGAAGCAGCTCGCAAGGCTGACCTCGTCGTTATGGTGGGAGGTCTCTCTCCCAGAATTGAGGGAGAAGAGATGAAGGTGGACGCGGAAGGATTTTCGGGCGGTGATCGTACGAGCCTCGATCTGCCTGCTCCGCAAGAGCAACTCTTAGAACGCATCCATGCTCTGGGTAAACCCACGGTCCTGGTGCTTATGAATGGAAGCGCACTGGCCATCAATTGGGCCGACGAACATTTATCTGCGATTGTGGAGGCCTGGTACCCGGGGGAGGAAGGCGGAACAGCGGTTGCAGGGCTACTTGCAGGCGACTTCAGTCCGGCAGGACGGTTGCCGGTTACGTTTTACAAATCAACAGACCAACTGCCAGCTTTCGAAGACTACTCGATGAGCAAGAGGACCTACCGCTACTTCGGCGGCGAGCCGCTTTACCCGTTTGGATACGGACTGAGTTACACCACTTTTAGCTATGGCAACCCAAGCATGGAGAAGGCAACCATCTCCGCCGCCGGAGAGGAGACGGTGTCGGTCGAAGTCGCGAACACCGGTGCGATGGCGGGGGATGAGGTTGTTGAGCTCTATCTCACGCATCCCGGTGTCGCTGGCGCTCCTCGTCGCGCATTGCGAGGTTTTCAACGCGTACATCTCAACCGCGGCGAAAAGAAGAACGTCGCCTTCAAACTCCGCGAGCGCGACCTGAGCATCGTCGATGAAGCCGGGAAACGCCGCATCTTGCCTGGCAAAGTAGAAGTGTGGATCGGCGGAGGCCAGCCTATTGGGCGATCAGGCCTGCCTAACACTGCTGGTGTGCAAACTCAGTTCACGATCATGGATGGGGCTACGCTGCCGGACTAGTCATCGGACTAATAGGTTGCGCGGCCGCCACTGAGATCAAAGACCGCGGCGGTGGTAAAGGAGTTCTCTTCCGAGACCAGCCAAGCCACCATGGCGCTGACTTCATCCACTTCAAGAAATCGCCCGCGCGGGATTCTGGAGAGCATGAAGTCGATGTGCTCTTGCGTCATCTGGTCGAAGAGGCGGGTGCGGGCGGCTGCCGGAGTAATACAGTTCACAGCAATATTGCTGTTAGCTGTCTCTTTGCCGAGCGATTTTGTGAAGGCGACCACTCCGGCTTTCGACGCACTGTAGGCGGAGGCATTAGCGTTACCCTCCTTACCAGCGATGGACGCTACATTGACGATGCGCCCATAGTTCTGACGCAG
>JAYTQD010000428.1:0-1232 GCA_043746935.1 Acidobacteriaceae bacterium
CCGCAGATGGAACGTTTCTTGCAAGCGAGGCAGCTCGGCCCGCTGGGGCAAGCCATGCGCCAGAAACGCTTCGTACTGGCGGAAGACGCCAGCGCCGCTGCCAACCCGTCGTTCTGCTATGGAACCTCGGGAAGCGAAATCTGCATTCCTCTGGTCTCCGGATCAATCGGACTGGGCGCGGTCGTCATCGCCCGCCGGGGAACGCACGCCTTCAACAAAGAAGAACTTACGCTCGCGCAGGTCGCCGCGGAAGTGGCGGCGAACACCGTTCGAAGTCTTCATCTCAGCGAAGAGCTCAACCGCAGCACCAGCTCCGATCCTCTCACCGGCGCTTCCAACCAGCGGCACTTCCACGCCATGGTCGAACAGGAATTTTCCCGCGCGCGCCGCTACAAAAAGCCGTTTGGGTTAATTACGCTCGATTTGCGCCACTTCCGCGAGGTCAACGCCGCAGTCGGAGTGCAGGGAGCGGACCAAATCCTGAAGCAGGTTGCCGCCAGCTTGCGCGCTCGGCTCCGCAATCACGACACCCTCAGCCGCTACGACGGAGACCAATTCGCCATGGTACTGCCTGAAGTCAATGGCGATGGTGTGGCGATTGTGCTTACCAAATTGAATGCCGCCCTGGGAACCATCGAAGCCGGCGCGGCGCGCCACCTCACCGCCGCTTGGGCGGCTGTTACGTTTCCGGAAGACGGAAATACTGAAACGGAATTGGTCAACACACTGTTTCGACGGCTGGATACCGCAAGACGACCATCGGGCAACGCTCATTCCCAAGCGAAGTCTGCCGAGTAGTTCTTTACCATCGGCAATCTTTTCCTAAGTACTGTGACCGCATGATGTTTACAGCCTAAATCGGGCCATACCCACGTAGGGGCAGGCGCCCTCGCCTGCCCACGTAGCAAGAATCATGCGGTCATGGCACTGGAGCATGTTTCATAAACCGGTTTCGGTCTATTCGGGCACATTCTTTCGGTAGGGCACGCCTTCAGCCGTGACGACCAGAGCCTTCAATAGTGCGGGCTTTAGCCCCGAGGTCAGGTCTTCGCCCCGGGGAGCTCATTTATAAAATCAGCTCTAGACTCTGGATTCGACACCCCATATTTTTATTCCATTACTAATTTTCCCCCTAAAGTTATCTACACCACCCTCCGATAAAACAGCAGTAAGACAAACCAGGCTGTCGTGCTCTGCCGGAGCACCGAGGGAGATAACCATGGCATCACCAG
>JAYTQD010000429.1:0-3466 GCA_043746935.1 Acidobacteriaceae bacterium
ATCATCATCGCTCGGCTCCTTTCCTCCGAGCCTTGGTCGCTTTGAGCAGCACCAAGTCTACTCGCTCGTCTGGAGCCGACACGGTTATCTCATCAGCCCGCCCATTTGTCAGGAATTCTCTTGGCTCCCGAGTCTGTCGCAAACTTGTATTCCAAATGATGACTCTATCACGCAGGAACCTTAGATAAATTTCGAGAGACTTGAGTTTTCTAAGCCCCAAACCGCGCTGCGGAGTTTTTATTCGATCAGCTTGACAAGTGACCATATAGTCACGTTATAATACACTCACGTAATCTTAGGACCGCCATAAGGAGACCAACCATGAAGTTAGACGACCTCACACTAGACGTTGAACAGCACATCGAAATCAAAGCCGCGCCGGAGAAAGTGTTTCCCGCACTGCTGCACAACCTGGGCAAGGGCAACACCAGGCCCGACGGAGAGTCCTTGGGCCTCGACCTCGAGGCCAAGCCCGGCGGACGCTGGTATCGCGACCGTGGCAATGGCATTGGCCACTTATGGGGATTCGTTCAAGTGATAAAACCCCCGGTGCTGCTGGAGTTGAGCGGGCCGATGTTCATGTCATACCCGGCGCTGAACCACCTGGAAGCGAAAGTCGAGAAGACGGCTGGCGGTTCGAAGGTCACGTTCCGTCATCGCGCGATTGGCATGATCGATCCTGAGCATCGTAAGGGCGTCACGAAGGGCTGGAACCACATGCTCGAGCAGCTCAAGAAGGCGTGCGAATAGGGACGTGCCCGCGCCCGTTACTAATGCCGACAAGCTGGATCCGGTGTGGAAAGCGCTCTCAGATCCCACCCGGCGCGCAATCCTCGACATATTGCGCGATGGCCCACGTACGACCACCGAACTGGTGGATGCGTTTCCGCGCCTGACCCGGTTCGGGGTGATGAAGCATGTCGACGTTCTGCGCAAGGCCGGATTGGTGCAAACGCGCGAGGTCGGACGGCAACGCGTCAATTCGCTGAATGCTATGCCGATCCGGCAGATATATGAGCGGTGGGTGGGGCCGTTCCAGGAGTTATGGACCGGTCATCTGCTCGGATTGAAAGAGGCAATCGAAGGAGAAAGTCCCGGCGGGACGCGAAATCGTTCGCGCGGGTCAAAGAAAACGAAGGAGTAGTCCTGTGTGTCCATTCTGTTTTTCGACCATGGCGATGGTCGTAGTCGGCGCCGCATCGAGCGGCGGTCTGGCAGCGATCATCGTAAAGAAAGTTCGCGCCCATCACAACGCGGAAACATTAACCAGCCAAGCTAAAGGAGAAGAAAATGCAGCCGACAATCGTCTCGCCCAGTGAATGGGTGAAAGCGCGCAAGCAATTTTTAATCAAAGAGAAAGAATTCACTCGACTTCGCGATGAGCTGAGCCGCGAACGCCGCGAGCTCCCGTGGGAGCGAGTAGACAAGAACTACGTCTTCGACGGTTCCACCGGCAAGGTGAAGCTCGCAGATCTGTTCGACGGCCGCAATCAACTCGTGGTCTATCACTTCATGTTCGGGCCAGAATGGGCGGAAGGCTGTCCGAGTTGTTCGTTCGAGGCTGATCACTTCAACAGCTTCATCGTACATCTGAACGCGCGCGATGTCTCTTTTGCTGCCGTGTCGCGGGCGTCGTTTGCACAGATCGAGGCCTTCAAGAAGCGAATGGGATGGAGCTTCAAATGGGTGTCGTCGGACAAGTCCGAGTTCAATCGCGACTACCACGTGTCGTTTACCAAGGAAGAGATGGCGAAGGGCAAGGTGGAGTACAACTACGGCCTGCATGAGTTCCCTTCGGAAGAAGCGCCCGGCGTCAGTGTGTTCTACAAGGACGCAAGCGGCGACATCTTCCACACCTATTCCGCATACGCGCGCGGGCTCGACATCTTGCTGGGTGCGTATAACTTCCTCGACCTGGTGCCGAAGGGCCGCGACGAAGATGAACTTGATTTCACGATGTCCTGGGTACGCCACCACGATAAGTACGAAAATGGTCGCGCCGTACAAGTGAAGACCGCTTCTGCAAAAGAATCAGATTGCGGGTGTGAGGCAGCGACCAAAACCGCGTAGTCGCTTCAACTCATAAATAGAAACAGCCGTCGAGATTCTGGCGGCTGTTTCTATTTCTTGCGTGGGAATTGTTTCCGCTTAGCAACAGCGGGCAGCTGGGCGGCCCGTTTTCCCCGTTTCCGAGTGGTTTGTCGGTCAGACGGAAATGATCTGATGCGGGCATACCGCGACTAGTAATGGGAAGTCGGCCTCTCAATCAATGAACTCGCGCATTGCGTGATCATACGATCGCTGTGAGCTTGCCGATGTGAGGCTGTTCAGGACTGCGGATTTCGATTGTTCGAGATCAGGCAGTTTCAGGACCGTCTTCGGAGCCCTTTTGCGTCTGCTTTTCGTCATGGAAACGGCCTCCGTTAGCCGTGGGAAAAGCATGATCCTTCGACGATCTCGTGGCCACCAGGGCGTTTATCGGGAGCGATCTGCAAAACTCTAATCGTTCCCGGATTGGCCGTTTTGCTCACAATCGTTGCCAATCAATTGATCTGACGATCCCCATTATGCTCAAAGTATTTCGCCCAATAATCGGATGGCCTCTCGAATTTCTTTCTCGTTCATTCGCGAGTAGCCGAGCATTAGCCCCGCCCGTGTGGGTCGTGCCAGGAAGAATTGGGAAATTCCGTCGAGGCGAACCCCCCGCGACGCCGCGAGGGCGATTACGGTATCTTCCGAAACGCGTTCTCTGGGCCACAGCACCACGTGCGCACCTGAGCCATCGCCAGTGACCTCGACACGTTTGTCCAGGTACCTGTGAACTGCGTGAAGTAGCGCCTCGCGACGTACTGTGTTTCTGCGGCGAAGCCGCCGCAGATGGCGTTCATACATTCCGCTAGTTATAAACTCCGCAAGAGCTTGCTGCTCAAGACTGGCGGAGTGCAAATCGCTAAGCCACTTGGCTGCTGTGAACGCCGGAGTCAGCGACTTGGGTACGATCAGGTAACCGATGCGGAGAGCCGGAAATACGGTACGCGAGAATGTCCCCACGTATACGACACGTCCGTCCGTATCCAGGCCTTGCAGGGATTCCAGCGGCCGCCCTTCGTAGTGGAACTCACCGTCGTAGTCATCCTCGACGATCACGGCGTTCTTGCGCGCTGCCCATTCGAGAAGCGCAAAGCGCCGGGCCAGCGGAAGAATTGCGCCGGTTGGAAACTGGTGCGATGGCGTTACGAAGACCAGACTAGCCTGCTCCGGCAGTGTAGCCGGATTTAAGCCGTCGCGATCGACTCGCAGCGGCAACAAGCGAGCTCCGGCGGCGCGAAACACCTCTCTGGCTCCGGGATACTGCGGATCCTCGATCGCTACGCGGTCGCCGCGTTCTACGAGCACCCGCGCAACGAGATCCAGCGCTTGCTGGGAGCCGTTGACGACAATCACTTCCGACGGATCGCAGACCACC
>JAYTQD010000430.1:0-3464 GCA_043746935.1 Acidobacteriaceae bacterium
GGAGGCTTGAAGCCCGTGCCCAAAATTGCGTCAATGAGCAGGTCCGCGTCAAAAAGTTCCCGCACGCGATCCGTCTGGAAACCCGCAGCGGACGTAATCGCCACAGCGGCAAACGGAAGCTGCTGGAACATCTCCGCCGCGTCCCCTGCGAGTTGGCTTGCGTCGGCCAGGAGCAACACCTGCACCTGCTTCCCCGCCTGATGCAGCCTGCGAGCGACGACAAAGCCATCGCCGCCGTTATTCCCTTTGCCGCAGAGAACAGTAATGCGCTGCGCTCTCGGGTAGCGCTCGATCACAAACTCGGCCACGCCAGCCCCAGCATTTTCCATTAGCGTGAGCGAAGGCACGCCGAAGCGTTCGCTGCTGACGCGATCAATCTGCCGCATCTCCGCAGCGCTAACGATTTTCATACCATCAGCTTCATGCGGGTGAGCACGCGCTGGCTTCCAGCGTCCGCAGTTGCGATGGGGTGCCAATGGCAATCAGGTGGTCCCCTCCCTCAATGCGGTCGCCGGCTGCGGGATTGAACTGCATACCGCGATCATGTTTGATGGCCAACACAATGACGCCGCAGAGCTGACGGATCTTCGTCTCGGCCAGCGTCAGTCCGGCAAAGCGCGATTCCGGCCCGACGTACACTTCGTTAATCTCCAGTTCCATCCCGTGGTGGGTGGTGGCAGTATCAAGAAAACTCACGACATTCGGATGCAAAAACGTCTGCGCAATCCGTGTCCCCGCAAATGAGTAGGGCGACACGACTGCGTTCGCACCCGAGGTCAGCATATGCTTCTCCGCGCCTTCATCCACCACCCGGGCAATAATCTTCAACCGGGAATTCATTCCACGCGCGGTCAAAACCGTATACAAATTCGTCGCGTCGGTAGTGGTGGCTGCCACTAGCCCGACCGCATGTTCGATGCGCGCGCGGCGCAGCGTCTCTTCCTTTGTGGCGTCCCCGAAGAGCATGAGGAAGGGACCAGCATATTTGGCCACCCGGGCTTCATTCGCGTCCACAATCACGAAAGGAACTTTTTTCCGCGCCAGCTCGCAAGCCGTGCTCTGCCCCACGCGACCAGCCCCACAAATAATAAAATGGCCGCTCAGCCGTGCAATCTCACGTTCCATCTTGCGCTTCTCCGATAGGCCGCCCAGCTCGGATTCCAGCAAAGCCTGTGTCATGAAACCAATGTTCAAAAATACCAGCGAGACGCCCACCACAATCAAAATCAGATTAAAAACCTGGCCCGCATGCGAGAGGGGATGCACTTCCTGGTACCCAATGGTAGTGAACGTAGTCACCACCATGTACAGGCCGTCAAACCACGACCAGCCCTCGATCACGTGGAAGCCAACGACTCCGGTGACCATCGCGCACAACAAGGCGAGGGCGACCCAGCGAACTTTCCGAGGCGTTTGCACTTTGCCGCGATTCTAAAGCAGGAAAGGCCTTCCGCCAACGCGCGAAAGGCCCCTCCCAGAAGTGAAGCGCTGCCCTCAGCGGCTAAAACCGCCAAGAAATTGACCCCGAATGGCATGGCTGAAGCCATGCCTGATACAAAGCTTACCCCTAACCTCGGGGGCTAAAGCCCTTTCATCTTACGCCTAACGCCGGCCTGAAGGCCGACTCTACCGGTCGAATTTCTTCCGTCTTTGTTTTCTCTCCGTGTTTTCTCTCCGTCGCCATTTTCCGCAGTCTGTGACGCAGTACCCTCCAGAAGTGAAGCTCACCGGCGCTTATTTCGCGGCGCTCTCCAACGCTTGAACTTTACTGTGCCTGATGCCGTAGCTGAAGTAGATCACGAGGCCGATCAGCAGCCAGACGATTAGCCGTAGCCAATTCGTCCAGCCAAGACCAAAGATCATGGCGCCGCAAACGATGACGCCTAGCGTCGAAACCAACGGCAACGCTCGTACCTTGAAAGCCCGCGGGAGATCCGGGCGCCGAGCCCGCAGAATCCAGACTCCGATACACACCAGGATGAAGGCAAATAACGTCCCGATGCTGGTCATTTCGCCCACGATGTCCTCGGGTAGGAACCCGGCAAACAATCCCGTGAACACGAAGAAGAACATGTTGGACTTGTAGGGCGTGCGGAAACGGGGGTGGATGTCGGAAAAGACCTTGGGAACCAAGCCGTCTTTGCTCATCGAATAGAAGACCCGGGTCTGGCCGAGCAACATCACGAGGATGACGGAGGAAAACCCCGCCAGGATCGCGACGGTGACCGATTTCGACAGCCACTCATAGCCATGCATGTATTTCGTGATGGCAAATGCGACCGATGCCTCGCGGCCGGTTGAACGGAAATCCTGAACGGTGGCGATGCCGCTCAGGACGTAAGCGAAAAGCACATAGAGGACGGTGCAGATCACCAGCGAACCCAGGATTCCGATCGGCATGTCACGTTTCGGGTTTTTCGCCTCTTGCGCCGCAGTGGAAACGGCGTCAAAACCAATAAAGGCGAAGAACACAACCCCCGCCGCACCCAGAATACCCATTAAGCCGCCGTAGCTGTGAGTAATGCCTTCAGGAGTGACGTAGATCGTCGCCGCCGGAATAAACGGTGTGTGATTGGCCGGGTTGATGAAGCCCCAGCCGAGAGCGATCACTAAAAGGACAATGGCTACCTTGAGCACCACGATGAAACCGTTGACCATCGCAGACTCTTTCGTTCCTTTTATGAGAAGCATTGTCAGAAGCAGCAAGATGAAGATGGCCGGAAGATTGATGACCCCGTGCGCGTCCCCCATCTTTTGCAGAGGGGAGTGGCACCATGCATACGGAATTTGGAAGCCGAACCAACCGAGCACGCGATTGAAGTATTCGCTCCAGGCGATGGAGACCGTGGCTGCGCCAACGGCGTACTCCAGGCAAAGGTCCCAACCGATAATCCAGGCCACCAACTCTCCCATGGTGGCGTAAGAATAGGTATAGGCGCTCCCTGCAACCGGGATCATGGAGGCGAATTCCGCGTAACAGAGTCCGGCAAAAGCGCAACCCACCCCAGCCACAATAAAGGCGAGCGTGACGGACGGCCCTGAACGATCAGCAATAGCGGCAGCTGTACGTACGAACAGGCCAGCGCCGATGATGGCACCGATACCGAGCATGGTGAGGTTGACAGGTCCGAGAGTGCGTTTCAGGCTATGCTCGCCTGTTTCTTGCGCCTCCTGCATCAGGCCGGTTATGGACTTGGTTGCTGACAGATTCGCCATTGAGGGTCTAACTCCTTTATTTCCGTTCTAAAATTAAGACGAACTTGACTCTGCAACTATCCGGCTCCGCCGCGACCACACAAAATATACCGGCAAGCCCAGCAGCACAATAATCAATCCCGGCCAGGTAAATTGCGGCTTATAGCGCAACAACACGACATCGATAAACAACGCCATCACAATATACACAGCCGGCAGCACCGGATACCCAATCGCGCGATACGGACGATCAGCACCTGGCCGCTTCA
>JAYTQD010000431.1:0-9224 GCA_043746935.1 Acidobacteriaceae bacterium
CGCCACGAACGCCAAAACAATCCCGGTGGCATCTACACCGCTCCCATGGACCATAGTTACCGCGCGGCGCAGAACGGCGGTAACAGCAACGGACGCAGCGTCGGCCGCCCCGGTTTTTCCGGAACGTATGCCGTCGGTGATCCCGATCCTGTTCCCGGCCTGCGCGAGGACACCAACTCCCGCATCTTTGCTTTCGTCGAGGACCTGTTCTTTCTCGCGAAAATTCAGGAAACCGCGCGCAAGATGAACGTCAAGGTCGAATTCGTCAAAACCGAAAAAGAACTTCTCGACCGCATCAAGGAAAATGGCGAAGAGAAGCCGTCGCTGATTATTTTCGACCTCAACAACGCCAACGCCAAGCCGCTCACCACAATTCCCCGTTTGAAAACCAAGCTGAAGAAGGGGACCAGCTTCATCGGCTTCCTCTCGCACATTCAGGGAGAACTGAAGTTGAAAGCCCAGGAAGCCGGCTGCGATATGGTCGTGCCGCGCTCAGCCTTTTCGCAAAACCTGCCCCAACTCCTTCGCCGCCATGGCGCCATAGAAGAAGAAGAAGAAACGCAGGTCGTACAGTAGTCCGGATTTGGATTGCGCGGTTTTACGTGGGGACGGCCGCCCTCGGCCGTCCAGTAGCAAAATGTTTCAATTCGCATTTTCTCTTACGGGGAGATTGCCGCTTCGCAATCTGAAATCTACAGTCTGCAATCGGGCCTACCCGGGCGGCCAGCTTAAATCCCGTCCACCCAGCAGATGCAGGTGGATATGAAACACCGATTGCCCGGACTTCGGTCCAACATTCAAAACCGTCCGGTACCCATCCTCAATCCCCCGCTCGCGCCCAATCTGCGCCGCCACAAGATGTAAGCGGCCAATCAGTTCAGCATCTTCCGGCGCAGCTTCTTTCAAACCGCGAACATGTTTCTTCGGAATGATGAGCACGTGCGTAGGCGCTTTCGGCTGAATGTCTTCAAACGCAAATGTGTGCTGGTCTTCATAAACCTTCTTCGCCGGAATTTCTCCGCGAATAATCTTGCAAAATAGGCAGTCGTTCATGGCTTCTCGCTTGTGCTCGTGGCAAACCATAGCATTGACAGCAGGAGAAGCGCAAAGCCGGCAGCAGTTTCGCTGGTAAACTTCAGCTAGCGCTGTGACCGCAGGATGTTTATAGCCTAAATCGTGCAATACCCACGTAGGGGCAGGCGCCCTCGCCTGCCCAGGGCCTTCAGAGACTGCGTGAGAACTACAATGTCGATGACAAAAGACAGGACTCGCTCTTCCTCTCTACCACCCGGCACGGCCCAGCCTTTGATCTCGTTGGCGGTGGCCCATTCAAGCCTTCTTTTGGCTTGAGTGGGGCATTTCAATCGCTGCTATCCGCACTCCGCCGCCCCAGCACGCAGGTGCCCCATCCTTTCGCGCACTGTGCGAAAGGGTGGGAATCGAGAACGCCGATACAAGGATGTTTTCGAACGCTTGAGGATTTCGCTGATATTCACACACTGGAACACATTCTCCGCATCCGCTTTGTCTACTCTCACCCGCCCCAAGGAAGCCCCAACTAGTCCATGCGAGCGCGAAACGCACCGCGATCTGATAACACAAATTCGATAATCTCCGAGGTTAAAAGAGAGCAATCTCCGTGATCATGGTCAAGTTCACAGCGTTAACTTGCGTTTTTTATATCGCTATCTCCCTAGCTGTGCAGGGTATCCTTATTCTTGTGCCATTTAAGCCGGATGTCATGGTGGGTGTCACAGGCTGGAGGTTTTGGGCGACATTCGGTCTAATATGGCTGGTCTCGTTCAGGATAGCCATGCATTTTGTTTTCAGGACAAGCGCCGACTGATGAGCTGACCCAGATAGGCCGGACGGAAATAGGGGACGGAAATACGGGGTCAGACGAAAGTGACCGCGGATGGCCCAGGCGGGTGGCAGGCAATTTCATGGTTTGATCTTAATTCTAGATTTAGAATATCGGGTGCCGCGCCCTTGGCTCTTTCAAGGGCGGGTGGCGACGCAGGTGGCATCAGGATTTTGCAGGGTTGGCGGGTGCTTTGCTCTTGGCTACACCGCAATGCTAAGATTCCTCCGCTATGAAAAACTTTACCCGCCGCCAATTCGGCAAGACCGCAGCCGGCACCGCCGCCGTAGCTTTTGCCAGCGCCTCCCTCTCGAAATTTGCTTTCGCGCAAAGCCCTGCCGCCCTGCGTTTCCCCGATAACTTTCTCTGGGGCTGCGCCACCGCCTATCAGATTGAAGGCGCCGTCAACGAAGACGGACGCGGCCAGACGAATTGGGATGTCTTCTCGCACACCCCCGGCAAAACTTTCCAGGGCGATACCGGCGATGTTGCCGACGATTCCTACCATCTCTACAAAGAAGACGTGAAGCTTCTCAAAAACCTCGGCGTCAAGGGTTATCGGATGTCCATCGCCTGGTCCAGAATTTTCCCCAATGGAACAGGCCAGCCCAACGAGAAAGGCCTCGCCTATTATGATCGCGTCGTCGACGAGTTGCTCAAGAACGATATCGCCCCTTACATCACGCTCTTCCACTGGGATCTGCCCCAAGCGTTACCCGGAGGTTGGCAGTCCCGCGACACGTCCAAAGCCTTTGCTGATTACGCCGCTTACGTTTCCAAGCATCTCTCTGACCGCGTCCAGCATTTTTTTACCACCAACGAATTTGGCTGTATCAGCGACCTGGGCCACAAGACCGGCCAGTTTGCGCCGGGTTTGAAGTTGCCCCCCGCGCAAGTCAATCAAGTCCGTCACCATGCCATCCTGGCTCATGGACTGGCTGTTCAAGCCATTCGCGCTAATGCCAAAACCGGAACGCAAATCGGCTTGGCGGAAGATGCCGCGGTCTTCGCGCCCGTCATCGACACTCCCAAACATATTGAGGCGGCCCAGCGCGCCACGCGCGAGGAAAACGCCCAGTTCCTCACGGCCGTCATGGAAGGCAAATACACGGACGGCTATCTCCAGCGCGAGGGCGCCAATGCTCCCAAAGTCGAGGCCGGCGATATGAAGGCCATCGGCAGCCCCCTCGATTTCGTTGGTCTCAACGTCTACCGTCCCGAGTATGTCCGCGCCGACGCGTCGCCCGCTGGATACGAAGTGATTCCGCGCCAGACTTCCGCCCCGCACATGGCTTCCCCCTGGCTCTTCGTTGGCCCGGAAGTCATGTACTGGGCCATTCGCAACGCTAGCGAGATTTGGAAACCAAAGACTCTCTATATCACCGAAAACGGCTGTTCCGCGGATGATACAGTAGCCGCGGATGGACGTATCGAAGACACGGATCGCGTGATGTATTTGCGCAACCACCTCACCCACTTGCAGCGCGCCGCCTCGGAAGGCTATCCCATCAAGGGCTACTTCCTCTGGAGCCTCCTCGACAACTACGAATGGGCCGACGGCTACAGCAAACGCTTCGGCCTCCATTACGTCGACTTCAAAACGCAGAAACGCACTCCCAAACTGAGCGCCGAGTGGTATCGAGAAGTCATCGCCCACAACGCTGTAGAGTAAGAATTTTGGAGCGAATAAAAGGCGGACGGAAGGTTACAAAAATGTAACGGAATTGTATATTCCGGTGTACCCCCTACACCATTTTTCCCCAAAAGAGCCGCTATGCCAGACCTTTTAGTTGCAAGTTTTTGCGCATTGCTGCAAGCGCGAAGAGCGGCGGCTCTATCGCCGTGATCCGCTAATCGAGTCGGACTAAAAACACGGTTCCTTCGTCCGGCTGCGTCTCCCGCGCCAGCGCCTCCGCTCGAGCGCGGTCGTCCTGGTCAACGCGCGCTCGAACCCACCAAACGCCAACCGGGCTCAAGAACTTGATCACTTTTGCCGCGCGATAGCGGCGTTGCAGATGCTCCTGTAGCGCGGCGGCGGAATCCTCGTCTTGCAGCGAGCCAATCTGCACGCACCAGCGTCCTCCCGTGTCGAGAGGCGACGGAGTTTTCAAAACCTCCAACTTGATCTGGGCAACGCCCGCGCGCCAGACATCAATTTTTTTAGCAGCCGCCATTGAGAGATCGAGAATGCGTCCTTCCACAAACGGCCCACGGTCGTTGATGCGCACCAGCGTAGAGTCGCCGGTCTTCACGTTGGTAACTCGAATAATTGTTCCGAGCGGCAGCGTAAGGCTCGCGGCTGTCATCGCGTTCATGTCGAAGACTTCGCCGTTGGACGCGCGATGGTTGTGGTAGGGCGGCCCATACCAACTGGCCATGCCTGTGGTTGTGAAAAGTGGAACAGCATCAGGAGCGACGTCGAGGTCAGCTGTTTCGGTGTTTTCTTGATTGTCGTCTTGGACGTCGGCGGTAACAGGAGCCTTCGTTCGAGGAGCCGGAGGTGGCGCAGGCATACGCGTCGAGGCCGTGGAAGCTGCGTTTGGCGGGGGCTGCGTGCTCACACGCACCGGTTTCTTGCTGCAACCCGTGAAGGCGACCACGAGCACAACGGCTGTCGGGTAAAGCAAAAGTTTTCGCAATGGCGCGCGCGCGCTCAACTTCGTTTGTGTTGTTCGATGTATTCCGCGAGCTGCGTCAGTTTTTCCGAAGCCACGCGCAGCGCTTTGGTTGAATTCGTGCGGAGCGCCGGGACTACCTCGTCGTTCAGATAGGCGATCAGCTCCTGCGCTTCTTTTTCGATCCGCGTGCTGGCCTCGGCAACTTTCTGGTTCAGGAGCGGAGCGGCTTCGTGAATCCGTTCCTCCACATTGCGAACCGCTTCCTCGACTTTGCGGCTGAAATCCTGCATGGGGCGACCTCGTGAAGAACTGAAGATAGTTTACAACGTGGAAGTTCCACGGTGAGCGCATCGGGTTGTCCTTAGCTTCAATCTTAGACAGTGTTAGACGCGCGTGAGTCCAATAGAGATAGCGGGTTCTCGCGTGGTTAACAGCCGGATTACTTACTGGAAACACATTTGCCCGAGTACGGTGGCGGTCTCTAGAATGCGAGGAGTGCCTCCGCGTCTCCAGTTTGCCAAGCGACCCGCCAAGAAAATGGCTCCGGTCGCGGTGTTGTTCGAAACCCGTGCGCGTAATGCGTTTCGCCGCCGACTGTTGGCTTGGTATGACATTCACCGGCGCGATCTGCCGTGGCGCAAAGATCGCGATCCCTATCGCGTGTGGCTTTCCGAGATCATGCTGCAGCAGACGCGCGTGGCGGCGGTGATCGAAAAATACGGCGAGTTTCTTCAGCTCTTTCCAACCGTGAAGGTGCTGGCGGAGGCGTCACAACCCGCGGTGCTCGCCGCCTGGAGTGGTTTGGGATACTACCGGCGAGCACGGGCGTTGCATGAAGCAGCGCGAAAGATTGTGCGCGAGCGCGGCGGCGAGTTCCCCGCGACGGCGGAAGCGTGGCGCGAGTTGCCGGGGATTGGGCGGTATACGTCGGCGGCAATAGCGAGCATCGTCTTCGGTGAGAAATCGGCGGTGGTGGATGGCAACGTGGAGCGCGTGGTGGAACGTTTGCTCGGGCGACGTTTGTCGAGTGCTGCGGTGTGGGAAATAGCGGAACGCTTGCTCAGTCCGCTGCGTCCGGGAGATTTCAACCAGGCGATGATGGAACTCGGCGCGACTGTGTGCGTGCCGGGAGAGCCGAAGTGTTTGCTGTGCCCGGTGGCGAGCGTGTGCGTGACGCGAGGCAATCTACCTGGCACGGGGAAACCCCAGAGGACAACCAAGGCCACTGTGTTTTATGCTCTGGACTGGTGCGATGGCAAGGTGACGCTGGCGCAGCGGCCGAGGCAGGCCTCGGTGATGCCGTTGATGTGGGAATTGCCGGAGGTTGAGCCGGGGGCAACGTCGAAGGTCTGGTTGCGGTTGAAGCATTCGATCACGACTACGAATTACGATGTGCGGGTGGTGCGCGGGGAAGTTGGGGGCAAGAAGGTTGCGGTGGCGCGGCTTGGCGAGATGCCGTTGACGGGGCTGGCACGGAAGATTTTGCGCGCGGCGGAAATTCTTTAATTAGAACAACAACAAAACCACGCGGGCAGGAGTGCCCGCGCCACACGAGCGAGGGATTATGTTTCGATGGTTGCGGTGGGGAGCATCTGGAAGCGAAGGAGGACGCGTGGAGACACTGAAGGCAGGGACGAAGGCGCCGCAGTTTACGCTTCCTGCGACGGATGGTTCGAGTTTTTCATTGCAAGATGTGTTGGCGCGCGGGCCGGTGGTGTTGGCGTTTTTCAAGAAATCGTGCCCCGTGTGCCAGTATGCGTTTCCCCTGTATCAACGCCTGTTTCGAGCTTATGGAAACCGCGGCGTGACGCTGGTGGGTGTGTCGCAGAATTCGAAGAAAGATACGGAAGCGTTTGCGAAAAGTTTTGGTGTGATGTTTCCGATACTGCTGGATGACACCAGCACCTATCCTGTATCGAATACTTACGGGCTGACGAATGTTCCGAGCGTGTTCTGGATCGCCGAGAACGGAAAGATTGAAATTTCTTCCGTGGGCTGGAGCCGGAAGGATTTTGAGGCAATCGGCGAGAAAATGGCGATGGCGGGTAAGATGCCGCCAGCGCTGCTGATTCAGCCGCAGGAGCAGATTGCGGATTTCCGCTTTGGTTGAGGGTCGAAGAACTGATCCGCGGTCGCGGATACGATCACGAATCTATACGGAAGGTCACGGGTGGGTTATTCCCGCAGGGGCTTCAAGCCCCCGAGGTAAGGGTTAGGAGAGCGCAAAAAGGGGACGCTCTATTACCTTCCCGGATGCAGGCCCAACAGTGCTGTTGACGCCCCGCGCAAACAGGATTATTTTGCTCTTACATCTCAGAAAGGAGGGGATCCATGCCAAGTAGCGACATACGACCGAGTGAGGTAGCTGCGACCTAGCCGGTTGCTCGAACCACCCTTCGTACGCTGACCGGTGTGTTTGGGAAACGTTTAGGAATGCCCGCTCCAGCCAGCCAGCTGGAGAACCCGAAGTTCGTGAAGCAAGCTCGCACAAGGTAGTTCTCACGAGAACTTAAGGACGGGCAACAGGCCTAGGTAATCTCACCAGTCTACCGGCGACCCGCGGATGGCCTCCGCGGGTTGTCTATTTTCAGATCCAAGAAGGAACCTCATGCGCCGCCTCACCTCCCTAGCAATCTGTTTCCTCGCCGCCACCCTCTCCGCCCAAACTCCGCGCCAAACCGAGCGTTGGACCGAAGCCAAAGCCAACGCCTGGTACCAGCAGCAACCCTGGCTGGTCGGCAGCAACTACATCCCCGCCACCGCTATTAACCAGCTCGAAATGTGGCAAGAATCTACCTTCGACCCGCAGCAGATCGACAAGGAACTCGGCTGGGCTGAAGACATCGGCATGAACACCATGCGCGTCTTTCTGCACGACCTCCTCTGGCAGCAGGACGCCCTCGGCTTCCGCAAGCGCCTCGACACCTTCCTCGCCATCTCCGCCAAGCACCACATTCGCCCCGTGCTCGTGCTCTTTGACTCCTGCTGGGATCCCGCGCCCAAGCTCGGCCCGCAGCACCCGCCGATTCCCGGCGTTCACAATTCCGGATGGGTGCAGAGTCCCGGGAAAGCCGCCCTCGCGGATGCCGCGCAATATCCTCGCCTGAAGGCCTACGTTGAAGGCGTCGTCGGCGCATTCGCCAATGACGACCGCGTTCTGGCTTGGGATGTCTGGAACGAGCCCAGCAACGGCAACGGTGGCGCTTACGGCAAGGTCGAACTCAAAGACAAGCAGTCTTATGTTCTGATCCTGCTGCCGCAAGTTTTCGAGTGGGCCCGCTCGGCGCACCCTTCGCAACCGCTGACTAGCGGCCTGTGGGAAGGCCCCGACTGGTCGTCTCCCGCAAAACTTGACCCCATCGGACGTGTGCAGGTCGAACAGTCCGACGTCATCTCGTTCCACAACTACGGGTGGCCGGAAGACTTCGAACAGCATGTTACTGTTTTGGAAAATTACCACCGCCCGCTGATCTGCACCGAATACATGGCTCGCGGCGCGGGCAGCACCTTCGATACGATCCTCCCCATCGCCAAGAAGCACAACGTGGCCGCCATCAACTGGGGCTTGGTCGTTTGGCAAAACGCAGACCAACTTACCTTGGGATTCCTGGGAGCGGCCCTATACCTCAAACCCGCCGCAGATTTGGTTTCACGAGGTGTTCTACGCGGATGGAAAGCCGTACCGAGAACGCGAGGTTGACTTGATTCGCGAACTCACCGGACGTGGCGGCCAGCAGTCGCGGTAATTGCTGCCCAGCGTTGCGAATGTGTCTCGCACGAACGTCACGGTAGAGCGGGCCTTCAGGCCCGCGTTTACACCGGAAGAAATTCGGGCTTCAGCCCCCGCGGTAAGGGTCAATCGAAGCGGTTCCGCGATCGACAACGTGAGTGCTGAGTTCCGTCACTATTCAAGTCTTCGCACGCTTTTCAGTACGCCGTAGAACTCCGGCACAAATTCAGGGCTCCCCGAGTACGAAGCCGAGAAAAACCGCTTATCTGATAACGGAACGCACTCTAAGTTTACCGTCGCGATACCGGGAGAAGCGAGCCGATCGCGCGTAAATTGTTGGTCGAAACAATAAACGTCCTGGCCTGCAGCTGTGAACGCTGCAATTTCGGTGACCTTAAGCCCAATTTTGATCTGGATGGGACTTCTTGGCCTTCGCAATTCTTCGGCTGTGTTGTACATCGGGCTCACCGAGAAGGACATCGTGCTCCAGCTCCTACGGCGGAACGGGTGGCGCATGCTCCCTGTCTTGCTCATGAACACACTCCATCCATTGTCGTCGGCGTTCGCCAGCCAAAGGAGGGGGACTTCCACCGCATACTTCCGTCCATCGTAGGCTTGCAGGCGCGCAGTTTTGCCGTGACGCACATGCCAGACCAGTGCAAGAAACTCGCCCATGAACTGGTCGGCGAGAACCAACGCCAGCAAACCCAAAGTGAAGCACAAACCCAGCTTACGTAGCCTCTGAATGCCTGCCATGCTGAAACAATACCGGAAACCGAGGTGTTCTGTTTCTCATGCCTTGTTAGGAACCTGTAACTTGCCCGAGCGCCCCCAACAACACCCCTCTTGCAGCCTCCTCAATCTCAAGCCCCACTAACTCCTCGCGCGTCAGCCACCGCGCGTCCGCCGCATCCTCGCCAGCCCGCAACTCCCCCGACACAACGCCGCACAACACATCCACCAGCAAGTAGTGATACCGCACCCGTCCGGCATCATCCAAAATCACGCGGTCAAA
>JAYTQD010000432.1:0-1226 GCA_043746935.1 Acidobacteriaceae bacterium
CGAATGCCGCCTTCAATGTTTTTCGCTGGATGGATTACCACTGTTGTCTTTTCACTCATGGGATGGTTGGTATCTCGGGCGCCGATGGGCTTTTCGAGGAAGAAAAATTGTAACAGGATCGCGGAAGTGTCAGCCGAAGTCCCGCCAGAAGACTCGGAGGAAGATTCGTGCGTGGGTGCGCAGTCTTTGTCGCGTTTTTTGCGACAGAGCCTACCCTGAGCGAGGTCGAAGGGGCGGGGAAGTCGCTGGTGCCGTTGCACAATTTGATCCACGGGACTAGCGTCCCCGCAAATCCTGTGAGAAACTTACGTTCATGGGAAGCAAAGACGCACCACGCCGCGAAAAAAAGAAGCCTAAGAAGAAACCGTAACGGTTTTCGCTGACGTTCAGCGAAACTACGGTTAGACCTAGGCCGTACAGCGGCTTGAGTCTACAGGTTCGTCGCCGGATATCCCGTCGGCGCTGTCAATGCTTTTGGCTCTTCCGGCATCACAATCCAGCCAATCACGTACGCGAGCAACCCCGTGCCCCCAAAAATCACCACCACCAGCCAAACCAGCCGCACTAGCGTTGCGTCCAAGTCAAAATAGTTCGCAAAACCGGCGCACACGCCAGCAATTTTGCGTCCCACATGCGGACGCATCAGGCGTCTGGCATTCGCATGGTAGCCCACGGATCGTCCACAATAAGCACAAAGATTCGCATCGTCGGGAATGTTCTTACCGCAAGCGTTGCAGTACATGGCGCTGCCTCACAGTGTTTGAAATATGGTCAAATCCCTATTCCGACCACACTGTAGGATACGCTCCTGCACGCAAAAAAGTTCCCTTAGCTTGCCGCCCGCGTGGTCTGGTTCTAAGAATTCTAAAAAGGCCTACCGGTACGGCTCCCTCAAATACCTCCGCGCCGTTTCTGCCCAGTGTGACGCGCCATCCACTGCTAGCACCGCGCTATATTTCTTCACCGCCAATTCCCGCTTCTGCTGCAAGTCGTAAATCTCCCCAGCATTCAACCCAGCCCGCTGTCGTAATTCTGGCGCAGCCTTCGCCATGTCGTCCATCAGGTTGTAACTCCCCAGCGCTCCCGCATCATCCTTCAAAGCTCGCTGCACATCTCCCATATCAACCGCCGCCAGTTCATAGCTCCCAAAAGGGAAGTGCCCCGCATGTCCCGCATCCCAAACCTTCCGGTACGCCACTAGAGCTTCCTTATCGCGATGTGCCGCC
>JAYTQD010000433.1:0-1225 GCA_043746935.1 Acidobacteriaceae bacterium
GGAGATATTTTCAGGGCAACGTCGTCGCCTTGTCCGGGCTCGTCCAACAAACGGTTCAGATCGCGGCAAGCGCGATCTAACCTTAATCGTTAGGCATCAGCGCCTCAAATCCGCACGCCGTCAACTGCGACGCCAAATTGCTCGCGAATTGACTCTATGAAGTCAGCAATACTCAATTGCCTGAAGAGCACTGCACGCCAACTTCTGGCTGGGAAGAATAAAGCGCCCAAGCACGCTTCGCGAATGTATACCGCGACTGCACCGATCCCTGCGGTAGCCGGCACCAGAACGCTGTAGTTGTAGCTCCCTCCCTCCGCCCCAAGCGTCTGAAGAAGGCTGGTCGCTTCAGTTGTGAGCGAAACGGTCTTGAAGCCATAGCCAGCTGCACGCGCCAGATAGCGAAAGCCGTCCTCCTGGGCCGGCCATGAAGTGACGCCGATAGTGAAATCATCTACAGAAGCAATGGCGGGATTGGAAATTACCGCTTGAAAGGCATCACCCATCCGGCTGGCAATTTGGAAACGGTCTTCGAGAAGATCCCCCGCAGATTGCTTGTCAGGCACTGCGTGATAGATGGCTTGATACGCCGCAAAGGCCCCGGCATCGCCAATCCAAGTGGCCAGAAGGTCCTTCGCGACAATGCCGTCGGCAATTCGATCGATATGAGCGGACTCATCTAGAACACTAACCAGAAAGTCGGCCGCACCCCCACTTTCCAGATGGTGCTCAAGCAGGTGGGAAGTAAGGTTCTCACGACGAGAGATCGAGCCGTTGATGATTGGCGCAATTGCAAGCTCCGCGACACGCGTGTTGCCAACAAAGGATACGCAGCACGTGGGCGACAAGACTATGCACTTCAGTCCGCCGTCTAGCGGCGCTTGGCTGATGTCGTGATAGCTCATCATCCTGGTGTCGCTGACTACCCTAATCTCCTGACCAATTTGACGAGCTACAACGAGGCTCATTTGGTGACTTTCTGATGCCTAACGATTAGCGTTTATCTGCCGCGAGATGATCCGGGCAAAAAAAACAAAGCTCCGCCTGCGGCAGATAAACCATGTTGGACTAAACACATCGTTCAATGAAGTTTTTTGCGCTAAACATGCTCTCGACATGGCGTTGACGGTCGCTGCCTGGGGTCAGGTCACGCAAAGCGACATTTCCGTTCGTTCATTCTAGATGTGGCAGCGCACAGCCCTAACCCAACTCACCCAAAGCATAGTCG
>JAYTQD010000434.1:0-3451 GCA_043746935.1 Acidobacteriaceae bacterium
CACTTCGCCAGCGCCGGACGCATCACCCGCCTCTCCCCCGACCCAGCCAAAGGCATGGCCGGACGCTGCGTTCAAGCCCTAATCGATGTTTTGGAGAAAAACTACGGCGGTAATATCACCAAGATGCCCTATGTAGTCAACAAGGAGGCCTTCCAAGAATAGAGCCCACTTGCGGATAATTTCCGATTTGCCGACAAACATCCCGGGATATCCTCATTTGCGTTTTCCACATGGGGTTTGTGAGTCGCCATCCTCTAATATTGTCCATTGGTGTGGAACTGCCTATAATCTGCGAGCAAGCGCTGTCATCACGGAAATTGCAAGTGGTTGTTCAACAAGGATTCAACAAGTGCCTATACACTCCGATTCCGCAGTCCAGTCCGACCCCTGTCTTGATCGAAGGGAATTCATCAGCACTGCTGCCAAAATGTCTGCATCGATAGCTGCTGGTGTCACATTCGGGCAGTCCGGCGCGGCGAGTGAGAACCGATCAGTCAGTCGGTCTATTTCAAACCTCTTGACAATGGACGCCCTTGCCCTCTCGCAAGCAATCAAGCTAAAGCAAGTCTCCTGCAAGGAGGTGATGGCAACATTTCTCGACCACATAGAGCGCACGAACCCGAAAGTCAACGCTATCGTCTCCCTCCAGCCCCGCGACAACCTGCTGAAACAGGCAACAGAGCGAGACTCGCAACTCGCCCGCGGCGAATACCTCGGCTGGATGCACGGCTTCCCGCATGCTGTCAAAGATCTGGCGCCCACGAAGGGAGTTCGAACGACCTGGGGTTCGCCCCTTCTCGACACGGTGCCGGAGCAGGATGCCATCTTCGTCGAGCGCCTGAAAAAGAACGGTGCGATTGTCATCGGCAAAACGAATGTGCCTGAATTTGGGTTCGGGTCGCAGAGCTACAACCAAGTGTTCGGTACCACGCTGAACGCCTACGACCAATCGAAGACTGCTGGTGGGAGTAGTGGTGGTGCGGCGTGTGCGCTTGCTCTTCGGATGTTGCCCGTAGCCGATGGCAGCGACGCGATGGGCTCTCTTCGTAACCCGGCTGCCTACAATAACGTGATCGGGTTCCGGCCCTCATATGGACGCGTACCGTCTGCGGAACAAGAACTGTATCTCGGGCAGTTGATCGCTGCGGGTCCGATGGGACGAAACGTTTCCGATGTCGCGATGTTACTCTCTGTTATGGCTGGCCCCGATTCTCGTGCGCCGCTTTCTATCGAGCAAGACCCGATGCTCTTTACGCACGCTCTGCAACGGGATCTCCAAGGAACCCGTCTTGGTTGGCTGGGCGATCTCGGCGGCCATTTGCCAATGGAGCGTGGCATTCTTGACCTTTGCGAAAATGGGATCAAGGCTTTCAAAACCTTCGGATGCGCTGTCGAAGCAGCGCGGATCGACTTCTCGCCTGCCCGTATGTGGGATACATGGCTTACACTGCGCCATTGGGTGAATGCTGGCAACCTGATGCACCTCTATAAGGAGCCGGCGCAACGGGAGAAGATGAAACCCGAGGCAGTTTGGGAAGTAGAAGGTGGAATGAAGTTGAGCGCTCTGGATGTATACGAGGCCTCCACCGCGCGTTCGGAGTTCTACCGGGCGGTGTCAAGACTCTTTGCAACATACGACTTTCTTCTCCTTCCAAGCGCTCAAGTCTTTCCGTTCGACGCGGGTGTGCATTGGCCGGCGTCCATCAACGGAGTGAACATGGACACGTACCACCGCTGGATGGAGGTCGTGGTCCCCGCATCCCTGTCCGCGTTGCCGGTTATCAATGTGCCCATAGGCTTCAGTCGAGCCGGGCTGCCGATGGGCCTGCAAATCATTGGCAAGTACCATGCGGACTTTGCATTGCTTCAGATTGCCTATGCGTACGAACAGGCAACCCATTGGGTGAGTAACAACTTGCCGCCGCTTCTCCAGGCATAGCGGTGCGTGCGAAGCCAAGCGTGAGATCCATCTCCAATCGTGGATCGTTCGCCGCACCCTTCCGTTCCTTACAAAATCCCCCCCCCGCCGATAACCCTTTAGGATTGACCCGAACCTCATGTTTTCCCAACGCACCGACTGGAAGCTCGCCCCCAATCGCTACACCGAAGCCTGCGAGCGTTTCCGCGCCGAAGGCCGAGTCGCGCTCGACCTCACCGCCTCCAACCCCACCTGCGTTAACCTGGCCTACGATGCGCCCACCATCCTGAAATCGCTTTCCGCGCCCGAGTCCCTCCGCTATCAGCCCGAGCCCAAGGGTCTGCTCAGTGCGCGCAAGGCCGTCGCCGAGTATTACCATTCCCTGGCCGCCGAGGTCTCGCCGGATCGCATCCTGCTCACCACCAGCACCAGCGAGGCCTACTCCTTCGTTTTCCGCCTGCTCTGCGATTCCGGCGATGAAGTTCTCGTGCCAGTCCCAAGCTATCCGTTGTTCCAATTTCTGGCCGACTTGCAAGACGTAAAACTGGTCCCTTATCAACTTCTCTACGATCACGGCTGGCAAATCGATCTACGCGGTCTCGAAAAAAAGTTAACCGAACGTTCCCGCGCCGTACTCGTCGTCCATCCCAATAACCCAACAGGCTCCTACGTGAGTCCCAAGGAAATGCGCGCCTTGAATTGGCTCTGTGCCCGACGGCGCATGGCGGTCGTGGCGGATGAAGTTTTTCTCGACTACACGCTGGAAGGCGCGGCCCACGGCAGCTTTGCCAAGAACTCTCGCGCTCTAACCTTCACGCTGAGCGGCCTCTCGAAACTAGCCGGTCTGCCGCAAATGAAAGCCGCATGGCTCGTGACCAGCGGCCCGGAAGAGCTCGCAGCCCAAGCCATGGCGCGCTTGGAAATCATCGCCGACACATTCCTGTCGATGAACACTCCTGTCCAACTGGCCCTTCCCACCCTGCTGGCGCAGCGCAGCGCCTTTCAACAGCAACTGCGCGTTCGCTTGCGAGCCAACCTCAAGGAACTCGACCGCCAACTCGCCAAGCAAACCTTGATCGAACGTCTGGAAGTCGAAGGTGGCTGGTATGTTCCGTTGCGCGTCCCCGCCACACGTTCGGATGAAGATCTCGCCATTGAGTTGCTGGAAAGGCAATCCGTGCTCGTTCATCCCGGGCACTTCTACGATTTTCCGGGGGATGGCTACCTGGTTCTCAGCCTGCTGCCCACCCGCGAAGATTTCCGCAACGGTGTCCAGCGCGTTCTAGCCCACCTGCAAAGCTAATAATTCCCAATGGAGGCACGGGCGTCCCCGCCGGTGCGTGGGTTTCGTTAGCGTAAGGCTTCGCAGTTCGCGGAAGATTTCTTTCTAACCATCCACACTCTAAAAATTTGTCATCCCGACCAACGGGAGGGATCTGCAATTGCTCTAAAGATTTTCTAAGCTTTTGGGCGGCGCAGCGCTTCAGCGCTGCGATAAAAGGTTCATTGGAACAGCGGCTTCAGCCGCTGAGG
>JAYTQD010000435.1:0-1221 GCA_043746935.1 Acidobacteriaceae bacterium
CGGATGGCTGTCCGGTTCAAGCTGGACGAAAATCTTCCGAAGGATGCCGGAGCGTTGCTTCGCGACGCCGGTCATGACGTAGAAACGGTTCTTGATGAACGTCTCGGAGGGAATCCTGATGCCAAGATCCTTGATGCGTGTCAGACCGAAAATCGAGTGCTGATTACGCTTGATCTCGATTTCTCCGATATCTGCCTCTACCCGCCATCCAGCCATAACGGAATCTGGATACTCCGCCCGCACACGCAAAGCGTCGAGAACACGCTCGCACTGTTGCGGGGTGCCCTTGCGCTAATGCCGGGCGAGCTTGTGCAAGCACGGCTATGGATTGTTGAAACCGATCAAGTTCGGATTCGCGAGTAGGGGAGATTCGTGCCCAACAAGTACGTCAAGCTGACCGCCGAACGGCATTGCCGTTCAGTACCCTCCGTGCTGCGCACTCCGGCGGCAGCATAGGTGCGGCGGTTAGGAAGCAATAATGGCAGGGGGAATGACAAATCCGGTTGCTGGCTACACTGTCTTTTTTGCGATCAAGTTCGTAGGCTATTCTCTCGCTGCGCATCAAATTTCCAAAGCCTACAAGCGGGCCGATCTTAGCTCGCCACTCATCGGCGGGGCTAGAACTCTGATCGGCGTTGCGACGGGAGCCGCGATCGTAGGAATTCTCGCAGGTTTGGAAAAGCTGTTCCCCTACGCAAGAATCGGAATCGGAGATGGGGGGTCCTCGCTGCTCTCTTGCCGATAAGACTTTTAGAATGGTGGTTACTAATTTGGCTGTTCTATGATCGCCGGCTGAATAACAAGACTTTGGGTTGGAAGGTGGTATGCCTTGGAACACTTTAGTCATTTATTCTTGATCTACCTACGATCGCTGGCCTTATCACTGTGGGCGGAGCATGGCTATGCTGATCACTTCCCTACTGTTGCGTTCAGCGTACGCGCGTGAAACAGCATCGTACTTTGCAGGCAACGTGCGCGCGCGCCACTGACGCGCGGCGTTGGGGCGCACTTTCTTCGCCTCTATAACTTTCACACCACCCTGAAATTCTTGAACTGCCACGGATCCGAGTTATCGACGTCCTCGGGATAAAGAACACCCCGCTCTTCCAGCGGCGTCCAGTCGGTATACACGCCGACCACCCTGCCCAGGTAAGGCTTGCAGATCTCCAGCATGGTCTTGTACGGCAGTTCGTCCGGCTCGACGATGCCTGCCGTCGGATT
>JAYTQD010000436.1:0-1219 GCA_043746935.1 Acidobacteriaceae bacterium
GTCTCCGCAAGCGTGCCGATGTTGATGCTATTGTGTACAGCGACATGATCGAAGAAGCTGGGAAAAGCGGTCCCAGATTCGAATCCGGCCACGGCATAAACTTTTTTCCCGACGAGTACCGGCAGGCGAAACAGCTCGTAGCGGTAGCCCACCGAGGCGTATGCGAAGTTGTTTTCGAGAAACTCATCGCGGCTATAAGCCCCGAGTCGGAACGGCCCACCCAGAGAAAACTTCTGAAAGAACCCGGCGTTGGCGTTGAAGCTGGTGCCGAAGGAAGCTGTGCCAAAAACCGATCCTTTGGCGGAGACAGGAATGAATTGCGAACCGCTGAACTTGAGCTGCTCGAAGGAATGCACGCCAGGGGATTGAAGGATGTGGTCGAACTCAGCCGTTGCGCGAGTACCGCGGCTGGGGATATTCGGACTGTCCTGCCCTTCGAATACAAACTTGGCGCGGAGCGAACCGTTGCCGCCGCTAGTCCCTGGCAGCTGTGGTGATCCGATAACGGTCGCGAGCGCCCCATTGAAGTATTCATAACCTACTCGAATCTCGCTGCGGCGTCCGGAATTGTAGCCGATATCGAATCCAGCACCCATGCGGCGATCGTGGAACTGGGCCACCTGATGGAAGCCCACGAAACTGCCCCTGGCTTGCTTCAGGAAAAACGCGCGGGGCGCCATGAAGAAATGGCTCGTACCCAGCGGTTGGTAAAGTTCCGTAGATAGAAAGTTGGTACCGCCGAGCACTACATCGCTGCGCCATTCACCGCCATGCCTGCGAACATCCAACATGGTCAGGCGCACGCCGGCGGAAAAATCAAAATTTCCGGTGCCAGAGCCCAGTACATTGATAGCCAAGTCCACGAGAGGCGGACCGTAGGTTTTCTCATGCGCATTGATGCGAAGTCCCGTACCCTCCGGAGAAGGAAAAGTCTCATAGCCTAAGAGATCAAAGCGACCCTCGCCCGTGGCCCGCGTTAAGTCGGTTTCCAGATGAACGATGTCGAGGGGCTTGCCGGCGTATTTCCCTAACTCTTCTTGCAAACGCTCCTTCTCATTCCCGCTGACGCCAACAATTTCGACTTTGGCAACCGTAGAGGGAACGGCCCTCTTGCGGGCATAACGCTCGTGCAAGTGTTGCTGCCATTGTTCTTCGGGAATCGCGTACGGCATCAGATTGGCCATACTCTTCTCCGCTGCTTCGTAGCCGAGGTGAATGA
>JAYTQD010000437.1:0-3440 GCA_043746935.1 Acidobacteriaceae bacterium
TGCAAGAATCGCATGACTCCGGTTAAATCGTCCCCGGAGGTGACCATGCCATTTTCAACATACTTGCCGCTTCGTATCTGTGGATGGCCGATATTCGCCACGAGGGCATTGCAGAGGCATTTCCTCCCCACTGTATTCGCCGCATCTCCACCCTTCGACACATAGACGGTCACCGGCTCACCCGAGCAGCGGTAATCGATGGTCCCCGTCGGCGTTCTGTAGGCTTCCCGCAGAAAACCCAAATCGCAAATCCGCGGTCGAGCCGCATAGACTTCAGGCTCCGAAACAGTGCCTTCTAGTTGGGCCACTTTGAACGGGAAATTGGTCGGGGACGCAACGGGATCAGTAAATACGCGAGCTTCTCCAGCAAAAACTTTCGCCAAAAGCGCTTGCTTGTAGTCCTCTCTTAGCCCAGATTCCGCGCAGAATGCAAATGCAGTCCCAACCTGTACGCCAGCGGCTCCGGCGGCCAAAGCCTCTGCCAACTTCTCCTGCGAACCATATCCTCCCGCAAGCCAAAACGGAACACCCAGGGCACGGATCTTTTCCAGATCGACGACGTCGCGCTCCCCATAGATCGCCTCTCCGGCTTCGTCAAGCTGGAGCTTTCCACGAGGCGGCGCATTGTGGCCTCCCGCGGTCGGTCCCTCGATCACGAATCCATCCACCGCGCCATCCGCCTTCTTCAGCATCGTCGTTGCCAGGGTATTGGAGGCAATGATCGCGATGAACTTTGGCCGGGTGAGTGGCGGAAGATCACGACCCATGAACTCTCTCGGCGTGAAGACCATTGTTCTGTCATGGTCATCGTGCGCCCCCGTGACATGGAGGAGGTAAGTAGCGGGCTCGTGATGGGAGAAGCGTTCCAACACGCCAGGAATTTTCAGCGGTACTCCCGCCCCCATCAAAACGTATCCCACGCCAGCCAACATAGCGCCGTAGATGGAAGGCAAATGGGGTAGCTGAACTTTTTCCAGGTAGTTGATGCCCACCGGATTGTCGTGACCCTCGCGCGCGAGAAAAACTTCCACAAAATTGGCTACGACGCAAAGCTCCTTCAGCTCGCGGGGGCTGTCCTTGGAATGTATTGGCAGGCTCTTGTAGGGCGCTGTTGCCGCCTTCCCGCCTGGGATGTAATGGGTCCGCCAAATCCGCTCAGCGATTTCTGGTAGCGAAAAGTGATCGAGACCGCGGCGCATATGGCCGCCAGGATCGCCGTCCTGCAAGCGCCGTGCAAAAATCACATCCAGCGCTGTTCCAGAAACCACACCGAGTTGGCCGAGTTGGGATACAGCCTGCGCAAGCCGCCAACTGGAAACACCAGCACCCATTCCGCCTTGAATGATCGTTGGAAGATTGTCCATAAAGAACACACGGTGAACAATCATTATTTCAAAAATGTAGGACACTCATTGTCTGAGTTTTGTAATAGCTCCAGGTTCCTACTGCCTTGGCGGGTGCGGGAAGCGCCCTTCCGCGCGGGCGGTCGGAGACAAATCCTTGGTTCTACTGCGGCGGCGTTCAATATAGCTCTGTCACGAGCCTATTTTCCTGCGGCCTAGGTCCGCATGATTCGGGAGGGGGCTCAGATTCAGTCAGCCTGTTCATCGATCCTTTCCATGACAAACGAACCGGCTACTAGGCGGCGGACAATTTTCTTTGGCTCTGAATCATAGCAACGAAAACCTACATACAGATTTTCGTCGTCATAGAAAATCAGCGCTTCCGTCCGCTCGCTGATTGGCTTGCCGAGATCGGGCGAAGTCTGCGTGAAGTCGGTGACGGGATGGATCGTTTGCCAGACCGGCTCGTCGAGCCAGCCATCGACAACAATCTTGGCGGCAATGTGCTGGATCGCGAGAACCTTGGAAGGAGCGGGCGCCTCCTGCCCCGCACAGGGCCGTGAAAGTGCGCCACATATTAAGACCAGAACGAACGTGATCCGATTTTGCAACATCGGGGCTTCGCCACTCATGGGGTGCATGGAGCCGGGACGCACCTCTCCGAAAGTCCGGTTTGGAAGGCTTGTCTTACTCATAGAACTGTGTTGAGAATACAGGAGGTTATAGATAGGTCGCGGCAATTCTGTTCCTTCTTTCACAGGAAGGAATCGCCATCGGCACTGCCTTAGATCCTTAAAAAAATCTTCCGGCGGTACATCCAGAACAGGATCAGCCAAAAGACCGTCATCACTGCAAAACCGTGGACGAGGGGCTGAAAAGCCGGCCCTGCTATCGCTGATAGCGCCCCGCCGATGTGGCGGTCCAAAGCTCCACTGACGAAGCCCGGCATCGTCCAACTCATCACGTAAACGGCAATGGAGTTCATTCCAACCACCAGCAGCGGGAAGGCCCACCGTCGCCATCCTTTCCATTCGATGAGCGCGTAAAAACCGGCCAGGAGCAGCACCACCAAACCTCCGCTATACAGTGTGTACGACGAAGTCCAGACCCTCTTGACGATGGGGCAAATGCCGGTCCATTGACACATCAGCCCGACCAGCACCAAGCCTGTGCCCGCGACTACCAGCCCGCGTAATTTTTGTTCTGTTGATCTTTTGCCCTTGAGCCACTCCCCCGCCAGCAGGCCGAGAATCATGGTGCCCAGCGTAGGAATAAAACTCAGCGTAGACCAACCGCCCTCGTTGAAGACAAAGGGATGCTGTCGCGGAAAGAGGTTCAAAAACCAGACATCGAAGGCCCAGGAAAGATTGGAGTTCTTGTTCCAGTGCGAGAGAAATCCGTTGTAGAGGTGAGGCCAGTTCGATGGAACGCCGACGCTGGCGTAGTCAAACAGCGGACCAGGCGCGGGATACAGCGCGAAAGCTGCCCAAAAACAGATCAAGATCAGCACCAGCGTCACTACTTGCGTTCGCACACGCGTGAATCCCAGCAGAAACAGGAAGACGTAACCCAATCCGATCTGCGTCAGCGTGTCTTCAAAT
Organism: Acidobacteriaceae bacterium; assembly: GCA_043746935.1. Classification (GTDB taxonomy): domain Bacteria; phylum Acidobacteriota; class Terriglobia; order Terriglobales; family Acidobacteriaceae; genus JANXUC01. The sequence goes on from JAYTQD010000437.1 coordinate 2,945, forward strand.
GTGAAGTAGGTCTGTGTCGAATGGAGTGACCGAAGAAAGATTCCGAGAAAGATGAGGAGCAGCGCGCGGCGGATGGCATGACCCAGCATGGGCCAAAAAGTCTGCCCCTTGATTTGCCGACTCGCGATAGAAAACGGAAGCGATGCGCCCGCCAAAAACGAAAACGCGGGTTGGATCAAGTCATGCAGGGAGCACCCTTGCCACTGCACATGATCGGTGTTGAAGGCAATCAAGCCCCACACGACACTGTGCGGAAATGCGCGCGCGACTTCGGGCAAACGCATTTCCTCACCAAGCATCAAGGTCATCACCAGCCCGCGGAATGCATCCAGCGAGACCAGCCGGGTCATGCCTTCAGCTTTGCGCACAGGTTCTGCTCCAGGCGCGTCTGATACAGGACTTTCAACCTGCGCACGTTCGATCATCAAGGGCTCCTTCCCAACAGAGGACGAACGCGGACATTATGTCTGCACTGCAAATCCTGTCGGGTTCGACT
>JAYTQD010000438.1:0-1217 GCA_043746935.1 Acidobacteriaceae bacterium
TCCATCAACCGGACAGCCTAACGGCTGCCGTTTATGTCAAACGTTAGGCGTCTCAAATTCAACCAACTCACACGCTCATGAGCAAACCACTTACACCAGACCAGCTATATCAATACCAGTTGCATGCACGCATCACGTTCCTGGAGGTCGCAGTTCAGCAGATGCTTAAGATGATGGCGGCGCAGTCATCTCAAGAGCCGAAGCAAGCTCTTGCGGAGTGGGCCAGCCTAGTGCGGTCGAAAACAGCGAGCCTGCATTTCCAAAACACGGACGCGGCGGTGTCGGACATGCTGTCGGCAGAGTTTCAAGAATCGGCAGATCGCTTTCTGAAGCATCTTCTTGAGTAATCGTTCGCTCGTTGCTCATCACAGTCTCCAAACACGAGCCCATCTTCGCAAGGCTCAAACCCAGCACGATACTTCGCATCATGCAAACACGTCAGGCGCTCACCGCAGCGAGACGCCTAACCCTTCCATCAAGCGGACAGTCAAAGGGCTGCGCCCTTCGCCTGCCGCTTATGTCAAACGTTAGACGTCGAAGATCAGCAGTCACGCTGCGGTTGAGTGTCTCGGAATACAAATGCATCTCGCGCTTCCGGTAGCAAGTTGGCGCGTCTCCATTCACAGCAAACACGCCCTTCCTCCACTCTGTCGCTACTTCAAGCCAATCCCACATGAATCGCTACCGCCCTTGCCCACTCGTGGCCTCCGTGCGCTTTCTGCAAGCAAGAACTGAGTGGGCTGCCCGTCCCGCCAGCTGGCGGGCAGCGAACCAGTCGTTGTTCGCGGAACGCTGCATGAATCGAGGAAGTAGCTTCTCGGAATCGCAGCGCTCAGGCACATTTCGCTCATGAACTCAAACGCATCGGTTCTGGTCCCACGGCGGGCTCTTGGAAGCCCGAGAACGCAGCGGTCTCTGTTCACGCAGGTGCTGGTAGCCAAGCAGGGGCAAAGTACGCCACGGCTGCCGACGCCTAACCCTTCCATCAAGCGGACAGTCAAAGGGCTGCGCCCTTCTCCCGCTGCGTATGTCAAACGTTGGGCAAATGCAAAACTTGGCCCTCATGCATAGGTTATCTCGCTTCCCCACCGCATTGGGTTCGCCCGCCGAGCGCGGCGGCCACTCCGTACTGGGCTGCTCGCCCTTCGGCTCGCAGCGCGCCGTCGCAGCGCCGCGCTCAAATGCCGCTGGCCTCGGCCGTGGCTGGCAAGAAGCGG
>JAYTQD010000439.1:0-21904 GCA_043746935.1 Acidobacteriaceae bacterium
CCGAAACTAGGGTTTCGCCACACCTACTCAATTTCCTTCTAGCGAAGAGCTTTGGTTCAGAGTATACTGACCTAGTTAGCGACCTAGTTAGAAAGGCTACGGAAATGTATACCAAGGTTGGATCGTTCGATGCCAAGGCCAAACTGTCTGAACTCTTGCGGGAAGTTCAGCAGGGTCAGCGCTTCACGATCACTCTGCGTGGCCGACCTGTGGCCGATCTGGTCCCCAGCGATAGTGCCGTGCGCCACGATGTTCACGCCGCGGTGGAGGCGATGCGCGCCATGCCCCAGGTCTCCGGCGTCTCCGATACAACGCTAGCGGAATGGATCGCCGAGGGCCGGCGGTGAACCTGGTGTTGGACGCCTCCATGTCGCTGGCATGGCTATTCAAGCGCGTGAAGAGGGACGAAGCGGCTTGCGCGGATCGCGCGCTTGTAATTATGGAACAAACGGGAGCCTCCGTTCCTCCGCTCTGGCACACCGAGGTGGCGAACGCGCTCCTCGTTGGCGAACGCCGCCGCGTGATCACAGCGGCTCAGACCATCGACTACCTCAACCGTCTGTACCTGCTACCGATTCTCACCGACGATGCCTCGCCGGCAAGCCGCCGCGATCCTGTGATGTCTCTGGCGCGGGAACACAGACTCTCCGCCTACGATGCCATATATTTGGACTTGGCGCTGCGAACTAATAGCGCACTGGCGACGTTTGACGGCGTATTAGCCGATGCCATGCGCCGCGCCGGCGGAAAAGTGTTCACGGATTCTTCCATCTGACATTCGCAACCCGCCACGCCATTTTTCGCGTTACGATCACTATCAGTTGCATCCAAACCTAAAGTACCTCGACTGAGTGCCGTGACTAAGTCCAATCATCTCCGCTACCTGGTTCACTTGGGAACGAGTTTCGCCCTGGCCACCACTTCCCTTGCAAGTTCCCCCGCCCTGGACGTTCTTACCCTAAGCCAGCGAGTGGACCGGCACTACAACGCCCTCCATAGCTTGCAAGCGGAATTTGTTGAAACCTATAGGGGTAACGGGATGGAGCGCACCGAATCGGGGACGTTGTGGATCAAGCGGCCCGGGCGCATGCGGTGGGAATACCAGCAGCCTAGGGCTAAGTTGTTCATAACAGACGGTAAGACGGCGTGGTTTTACGCCCCTGGCGACCGGCAGGCACGCTCCACCCCCTCCCGTAAGCTCGACGACCTTCGTTCGCCCCTGGCGTACCTGCTGGGTCGGGCCAAGCTGGAGCGGGTTTTTGAGGGCTTGCAACTGGCCGGGAATGTCCGGCCCCAGACGGTTGGCAATTACGTCCTACGGGGCACGCCAAGGGGCTTGGCGGGCCATCTGACGCGGGTTTTGCTCGAAGTAACCCCGGAGGGCCGCATCGACCGGATCGTGGCCGAAGGGCAAGACGATTCAGTCACCGAATACCGCTTTTTGGAGTCCAAGGAAGACGTGGCTGTCGCGGATGAGCGCTTTCACTTTGTGCCACCAGCCGGAGTGGAAGTCATCACAGGCGGTTTGGATCAATAAACTTTTGGATTCCTAGCTTTCGGATCTTGTAACTTTCGAATCCATAACACGGCAAAAGCAGTTGGCGGGTGGGGGAAAGTGATGTATCCTATTGAGAGTTATGGGGTTGCCTCGAAAAGCCCCCACGGAAACCCCCTTCCGCTCCACCAACTGGTTGAATAAGTGCTGATGGTTGTTGAACATAGGGAATGTTGCCGCATCCGCAATTTGGGTCGATGCTAGACTTGGGAAAGACTGGGAAACAGTTCACTAGAGGAACGTGTCTGGATGGCCGAATTTGTCATAAAAATGGCCGATGAACGGGGCCGCGTCCTGCAGCAGGTGGAGCGTGGATATTCGTCTACCGAGGTTCAGGAGCGCTTCGCCCAGCAGGGTTATCTCGTCTATTCGGTGAAGCCGCAAGGGCTGTTGACGGGCGGTCAGCTTACGCTGGGCAAGCGGCGAGTGAAGCTGGAGCAGTTCGTTATTTTTAACCAGCAGTTTCTGACGTTGATCAAAGCCGGGCTACCGGTTCTGACGTCGCTGGATTTACTGATCAAGCGGCAGCCCAATGTGTACTTGCGATCGCTGCTCGACAATGTGCGCGACCGGGTGAGGAGCGGTGAGTTGCTGTCGCAGGCGTTTAACGCGCAGGCTGCGTTCCCGAAGGTGTATACGACCACGCTGGAAGCGGGCGAAAAGAGTGGCAACATGGAAGAAGTGCTGACCCGCTATATAGCTTTCCAACGGCTGGAGATGAGCTTCCGGAAAAAGCTCATGGCGTCGCTGGTGTATCCCGTGCTTTTGATTGGCGTGGTCACGTTCATGCTGATTTTTCTGGTGACCTACGTGGTGCCGGAATTCGCCAAGCTGTTCGAGAATATGAACGCGAAACTGCCAACGGCCACGGTTATCATGATGTACGTGGGTATAACGGCGCGAGACTATTTTTTCTATATCGCCTTTGGCGTGGTGGTGGCGGGCGTGCTGCTGTGGCGCTGGAGCAGTTCGGACAAGGGATCCGCCTTGATTGACCTTTTTCTGCTCAAGATTCCGCTGATTGGGTCGATTTTGTTGAAGTATCAGGTGGCCAATTTTTCGCGCATGATGTCCACACTGCTGGCAGGCGGTTTGCCGCTGGTGTCAGCGCTGGAGACGGCGGGGCCGGCCATGAGCAGCAGCGTGATTCGTCGCGGGCTCGAAACAGCGGTGGAGGAAGTGCGCGGTGGCAAGCAGCTCTCGAAATGCATTGAGGGCCAGAACGTGTTTCCGCCTCTCGCGATCGAAATGATTGAGGTAGGAGAATCCACCGGCGCGCTCCCCGGCATGTTGACCTCGGTGGCGGAATTTTACGAAGAAGACGTGCAGACGGCGCTAACGGCGGCGCTCTCCTTGATCGAACCGTTGATTTTGATTGTGATGGCGGTGGTGGTGGGCAGTGTTTTGATTTCTCTGTACCTGCCAATTTTCACGCTGGGGTCTGGATTGTCGCAGCACTAGCGGTTTGCAGGACTGAAATTCCCCGCCCTGTCGCTGGCGCGACAAGGACGGGCACCCGGTAGGTTGGGGAAAAAAGGTAACGAACAATGGCGGCAGGAAAACAACCCGAAGTGCCCGCGCCGGTTGATGTTAAGAAACCGGTTGCGGTAGCTGGCACGAATGGCAACAACAAGGTCGATCCGCAGGTGGAGATTGAGCGCGCGCAGGGTATTGCGCGGCGCTACCGCTGTGAGTTTATCGACCTACGCAATTTCCAGCTCCAGCACGACCTGTTCCGCAAGATTCCCGTCCACTTGATGTTTTCATACAACTTCATTCCGCTCGAAGAACTGTCCGACGGACGGCTGTCGATTGCCATCGCCGATCCCAGCCAGCTGATGATGATCGATGAAATCGGTCTCAAGCTGGGCAAGCGGATTCTGACCAAAGTTGCAACCTTGGCGCAAATCAGCGACATCCTGAAGAAAACGGAACAGTCGCAGCGCGTGCTGGAAGACGCGAGCGAAGGCTTTACCCTGCATGTCGTCCACGACGAGGATTCGGCGGACGAAAGCATCACGATGGACCGGCTGTCGACGGATGACGACATCAGTCCGATTATTCGCCTGGTTGACATCGTGATTTTTACCGCCTTGCAGCGCCGCGCGAGTGATATTCACATCGAGAGCCGCGATGACTCCGTGGTCATCAAGTACCGCATTGACGGCGTGTTGCAGCAGGCCATGCCGCCGCTGAGCCGCGAGCATCAATCGACCATCATTTCTCGCATCAAGGTCATGAGCGAACTGGATATTTCCGAACGCCGTGTGCCGCAGGATGGACGCTTCCGCGTGCGCTACGGCCAGCCGGAACGGCCCATCGACTTCCGCGTTTCCATCATGCCGTCGATTCACGGCGAGGACGCTGTGCTCCGTGTTCTCGATAAAGAATCGATGAGCGAGAAGTTTCAGAAGCTCACGCTCGACGTCGTCGGTTTTGGCGAAGACGATCTGCGACGCTTCCGGCGGTACATCAAAGAACCGTACGGCATGGTGCTGGTCACCGGGCCGACCGGTTCCGGTAAAACGACCACGCTCTACGCTGCCATCAACGAGATCAAGACGGACGAAGACAAGATCATCACCATCGAAGACCCGGTGGAGTACCAATTGCGCGGGATTACGCAGATTCCGGTGAACGAGAAGAAGGGCCTGACGTTTGCGCGCGGCTTGCGTTCCATTTTGCGTCATGACCCGGACAAGATCATGGTCGGCGAAATCCGCGACCAGGAAACGGCGCAGATTGCCATCAACTCGGCGCTGACCGGACACCTGGTGTTCACCACCGTCCACGCGAACAACGTGGTCGACGTGCTGGGGCGCTTCCTGAACATGGGCGTCGAGGCTTACAACTTTGTCTCGGCCTTGAACTGCATTCTGGCGCAGCGGCTGGTGCGTTTGATTTGCGAATCGTGCAAGACGGAGCTGCACTATCCAGCCGAGCTTCTGGAAACGAGTGGTCTGGACCCTGTGCAATGGGGGCCGGTTCCCTTCTATGAAGGGCAAGGTTGCATTGAGTGTGGCGGTACGGGTTATCGCGGACGAACTGCCATTCATGAACTCCTGGAATTGAGCGATCGTATTCGCGAGATGATTTTGGATAAACGCCCGAGTTCGGAAATCCGGCGCGCGGCGCGGGAAGAAGGCATGCGGTTCTTGCGCGAGTCCGCGCTAGACCGGGTGCGGGCTGGATTGACGACTTTAAAAGAGATCAACAAAGTTACGTTTATTGAGAGTTCGCGGTAGTGTCCCGCCCCTTCGACTTCGCTCAGGGCAAGCTCTGTCGCAAAAAATGCGACAAGGACGGGGCACCCGATCTATTTCAGAGGCACACACGAAGGTTCTAGGACTCGTAGGGTGCTGTGGCCGCTATTGCGCTGCCCACGCTGACGGGTTTGAATTTATAGTTGGTTATTGGTTATAGGAGCTGATGGATGCCCGACGCACGTCCCCAAATAGCTTGTGAGATTGCAGCGGATCGAGTGCTGGCTGGAAGGGTTTCGACTTCCGGGCAGATCCTCGAGGTGTATGCCGCGCGGGAACTGGCACCGGGTAGCGTCGTGCCCGATCTCACCGAGCCCAACATCCGCCAGCCCGAGGCGCTGCGCGAGGCATTGCGGTCCGTTCTGGATGAAGTGGCGGGGCGCTCGAAAGATGTGATCGCCGTACTGCCGGACGCGGCGGCACGCGTCATGTTGCTCGACTTCGACACATTGCCAACGAACGCCAAGGAGGCGGACGGAGTCGTACGTTTCCGGCTCAGGAAATCGCTGCCGTTCGACGTGGAGCAGGCCAAGGTTTCTTATATCTCGCAACCGGCGAAGGAGTCGGGCGTGCGTGTGGTGGCGGCGGTCGTTCTGGCTAAGGTTTTGGAAGAGTATGAGGCGGCCTTCCGCGACGCGGGTTACAGTCCAGGTGTGGTCGTGCCCTCGATGATTGCGGCGATGGGCGCGACGCAAGCGTCTCGGCCCACCTTGGTGGTCAAAGTTGATGCGCGCAGCACCAGCATTGCGATCATGGACCATGAGCAGCTTCTGCTTTTCCGCACGCTGGAGAACATGCGTGGCGTAACCATTACCGGAGAACAGCTGGCTGAAGATGTGTACCCTTCGGTGGTGTTCTTTCAAGACACGTACCATCTGAATATCGAACACATTTTTGTCTCGGGCTTGCCCGACACGGGCGGCGCGGGGCCGGCATTGCGAGCGCAAACGGGCGCGGAAGTGCATGAATTGGTCGAAGCCACGCAGCTCGGAGCTGGCGGCAGCGGTTCGGCGCCGCGCTGGCGCATGGCGGGAGTGGTGGGGGCTTTGGTTTCCTAATGATGCGTCTTGATATCAATCTGGCAACACAGCCCTACGAAGATGGGCGGCGCTTTTGGCTGCGGTGGGGACCGATCCTCGGCGTGGCGGGCGTGGTTACGCTGGGCTTGGTGATCACTGCGATTTCTTCGTGGGCGACGGCGCGCAAGGATCAAGTGCAAATCTCCAGGTTCAAGGACGACATCGCCAAGTGCGAGCAGGAGCGTTCCAAAGCGCAGGAAGTTCTGGATCGTCCGGAGAATCGCAGCACGCGCGACCAATCGAAATTCATCAACGGGCTGATCCGGCGCAAGGCGTTTTCCTGGACGCAAGTGTTTGCCGATCTGGAAAAAATGATGCCGCCGGAGTTACACGTGACCGCGATTCACCCCGAAGTGGCAAAGGATAATCAGCTGCAAATCAAATTGAGCGTGGCCGGCAAGTCGCGCGACCGGGCGCTTCAATTGGTGCATCGCATGGAGCAGTCTCCGCGCTTTAACCAGCCTCGGGTAGAGGAAGAAAGCTCCCAGCAGGGTCAGGCAGACGGCGATACCGCGCACTTTGAGATTGCGTCGGCTTATATTCCGCAGGTAGAAACGCCCGCGGCCAGCCCCTCCAAGACGGACGCGCCCAAAGCGGATGCTGCGAAAGCAAGCGGCCCCAAATCAACCGCTCCAAAGTCAGCCGGGCCTAAGCCGACACCCACCAAGACGCCGGCTATGCCAGATCGGAAGGCACACTAATGGCGGACTTGCGGAAGACACAGAAACAGATCTCGACGGCGCTAATCGCCATGGGCGTGCTGAGTCTGGCTGCGGCTGTGGTCTTGTTTTCCCCGCTGGTGGGATCGGCGGAGTCGCGGCGCTCTGAACTGACACTGCTTGCCAACGAGTTGCGCGTCAAGACGCGTGAGGTTGTGCCCTTGCGGGGCATCAAAGAGAAGATTGTGGAAGCCCGCGGCCAGATCAAGGAATTCTATGACGAGCGCTTCCCCGTGGTGGAGTCCTCGGTTTCCGAGGCGCTCGGCAAGGTAGCATCCGAGCACAGCGTGAAGATTGACACGGCGAAGTATGACTCCAAGGCCGATGACCGCAATGAGAAGAGCGAAACAAAAGATGCGCAAGCCGTGGGCCTGCGGCGCGTTCAAATTGAGGCGTCATTCTCGGGCAGTTATCCCAACATGATGCGCTTCGTCAACGACCTGGAAAAAGCGAAGACGTTCTTCCTTGTGAATAGCGTGAACGTGGGCGAAGCTCAGGGCGGCGACGTGAAGCTGCAAATGAAACTGGAAGCTTTTGTGAAGGCGGGCGTTGAGTGAAAATCGGAAGCGAAAACCGGAACAAAGTGATCGCCGCCAGCGCCCTTGGGTTGATAGCGGTAGTGCGGGTGGCTTTCATGCTGTGGCCGAGCGGACCAGCGGCAGCGCCAGCAGCAGCGGCTTCGCCTGCGCCCACTGGGATCTCAAGTTCCTCAAGCCGAGCGACGGAAACAAAGCCGAGCGCCCAACTGATGGCCAGCCCGGATATGTCACTGGATCCGACGCTGCGGTTGCAATTGCTGCACGCTGTGGAAGGCATTACGTACGGTGGCTCCGGACGCAATATTTTTGTGGAGCAGCCGGATGCTCCGCCGATTCCGGAAGTGAAGCAATCACCAGTGGTGATCGCGGACACTGGCCCGCCACCGCCACCGCCTCCACCCGCCATCACACTCAAGTTTTTCGGCTTCGCGAGCAAAGCGGGTGAACCGAAGAGGGTGTTTCTTTCGCAAGGCGACGATGTCTTTATCGCAGCGGAAGGTGACATCGTGAACCGGCGTTATAAAGTCGTCCACATCAACCCCAATTCGGCTGAAATCGAGGATGTGCTCTTCAACCACAGCCAGAGCATCCCTCTAACGCAGAACTAGCCGATGCAGCGACGCCGCCAAAAACCGGGCTCTGGTGAACGCGGCTATGTGCTGCTGACGCTAATTTTCTTCGTGGCTGTACTGGCCATCAGTTTAGCAACGATTCTGCCCAGCATTATCCAGGAAGCCAAACGCGACCGCGAGGAAGAATTGGTCCATCGCGGGGCGGAGTATACGCGCGCCATCCGGCTCTACTTCAAGAAAAATGGACGCTACCCGGCGAAAATTGAAGATCTGGAAAGTTCGAATAATTTGCGTTTTCTGCGCAAGCGGTACAAAGATCCGATGGCGGCCCGGGACGAGAATGGAGAGACAGCGGATTTCAAGATTTTGCGGTTTGGAGATCCGGGAGTACGTTTGAGTCAGCAGGGAGTGAATCCAGCAGCGCCAGCATTGCAAGCTGCGGCTGTCGGCAGCGCTCTCAACCAGACGGCGGCTGGCACAGGCCGGCAGAGCGGTCTTGGGTCAAGCCTAACCCCGCAGCAGGATCCCAGCGATCCGAACGCAAATGCGGAGAGCGCGAACACTCCTGCGGAAGATGCGAATGGAAATCCGGTGGCCAAACCTGGGGAGAATCCGGGCGACGGGGCTACGGGACAGACCAGCGGCGACAAACCGGCGGCCCCAGGGAGTCCGACGTACGGTGGCGGAGCGATGGTCGGCGTGGTGAGCACGAGCCGGAAGAACACCATCCGCGAGTTCAACAAGAAGCACCACTACTACGAATGGCAGTTTGTCTACGATCCGCAAACGGACCGGGGCGGACTGCCGAAAGGACCGTGGCAGCCGCAGACTTTCGGCGGGCAGCCGCAGCCTGGAGCCGGCCAGCCGGGCATTCCAGCAGGACAAGTCGCTGGGGGTAGCAGTTCGGATCCAAAGCCGATCCCCAACCCGCAGCAATAAGCCAGACACAATCAGTCGCGAAAAAGCCCCACTGTGAGGTGAGGCTTTTTCTGTTTAGAATTTGAAAGCGATGTGCGCGTTGAAACGCTTGGCTTAAACGCTAAAAGACGAGCCGCAGCCGCAGGTGCTCTTCACGTTCGGGTTCTCGAACTTGAAGCCCGCGCCTTCCAGCGTTTCAACGTAATCCACGCGGCAGCCGTTCAGGTACATGACCGACGTGGCATCCACATAGACCTTGAGGCCGTCGAACTCAAATACTTTGTCCATCATGCCAGGGGCGTTTTCGAACTGCATGGAGTAAGAGAAGCCTGAGCATCCGCCGCCGACCACACCAACGCGGAGGCCGGAGGGCACGGGAGTCTGTCCCGCCATGATTTCCTTCACCTTACCGATGGCGTTGGGGGTCAGAGTAACCGGGAGAGCCTTGGGGGCCGTCTCGGGAATGGGCTGCGTCGTAACTTCCGGGGTGGTCGTGGTCGCCATGGGCATCTCCTTGAACCAGCTCAAAAATGAACTACTTCGAACAACAAACTACCTAACTGGTAATTATATCAGTCGCCACCAGCGCTGGTTGGCCAGGGTGGAAAACCAACCTGTTAACAGCTACTTAGCTATTGGATGCAGGAGATCCCCCTGGGGACGCAGCCATTGGGAATGTTAGGACTGGAACCCGCCCCTTGACCGGCGGGACTATACTAGAGTTGAGCCGCCCCTACTTCTCCAGACTCCACGTTGAGGATTTGCTGGGGAGAGGGGGCTGACCCGCAGGGCCGCACGGAGGGAGTATGACTCCGCTAACTTGGCTTATATCGATCTGGGGTGCGCTGACCGCCATTCTGGTGGTTCTGCTGATTTATCGCGGCACCCTTTCCATGCACGAAGATGACCAGCTTTTCCTGAGTAATCCGGATTCGCCCCGGCACCGGGAGCAAGAGGAATTACTCGTCAAAATGAACAAGCTCAGCCCAATGCTGAAATTGTTCGGCACCTCTTGGGGTGTCATGATCCTGGCGATTGGCGGACTGTTTGTTTACCAGAACCTGAGCGCGGTCCAGTAGGCCGCGGCGGCGAGGGTTGTCTGGCGAGGCCGTGGGTGAAGTGTGTCCTGCTCTCTTTCCCGGCTTACAATCTAGGGATGGTTCGTCGCCCGTGCTAGAGGCTTTGATCGAGTTTGCCCTTCTCTTGCCTTTGCTGGCGGATATTCAAGCTTCGTCCCCGGCTCGGCGCGTACCTTCGCATCTTCCGGCAACAGCACACTTTCGCCCCGTGGGGCCGGGCGGCGGGGGTGCGCTGTTCTCTCCCACCATCAGCCCGCACGATCCCCGGCGCATACTGGTTGCTTGCGACATGACCGGCTCCTACATCTCGAATGATGCGGGAGAGTCGTGGCGCATGTTCAATTTGCAGGGGCGGGCGCGGTTCTTTGTCTTTGATCCCAAGGATGCGAATGTTATTTATGCCGCGAGCGTAGGGCTGTGGCGGAGCTCGAATGGCGGTGAAACCTGGAATCTGATTGATCCGGATCCCGCAAAAGTTTCCGCGATGCAGCAGACCTCGGATGACGCGGACGTGTCTTTCGTTGGCACCGACAGACTTGGAAACGTGACCGCGCTTGCGGTGGACCCGGACGATTCGAAAATTCTGTATGCGACACGCCAGCAGGCTGGGACGCACAGTGTTGTCGAGTCTAAAGACTGGGGCAAAACCTGGAGCAATCTGACATCGATTCCAGGAACCGGATTGCGAATTGCGGTGGACCCGCGTTCGCCCGCCAAGGAGCGCGTATGGTATGTGCTAGGCTCGGGGTTTGTTTCTGTAAAAGAACATGGACAGTGGCTCAACCGCCCGCTGCCGCCGAGCGCGGAATCGTTTGGCAGCAGTTCGGCGGGAATCTCGGTTGGGTTTCCACCGCAAGGCGGGGCAGCGGTTCTCTACGCCGCTACGCCCTCTGGTCTGTTCGTCTCGGACGACGGTGGCGTGACTTGGAGAAAGTCAGAGCTGCCCGGCTCGGGAGCTACGGTGCGCGCCGTTGCCGTCAGCCCCAAAGACCCGCGTGTCGCCTACGTCTCTTACAAGAACCTGCAAGAAGGGTTCCTATCGAAAACCACATCGCTGGGCGTGGCGCGAACCGGCGATCAAGGGAAAACCTGGGAGCTGGTCTGGAAGGAGTTTTCGCAGCCCGCAGCCAATATTCATGAGGCCTGGATGAGCCCGTTCTTCGGCCCCGGCAACCCCGACAGCCCACTCGATATGGCGGTTTCGGAACAAAACTCCGACCTGGTGTACACGACGGATTACGGACGCGTTTTACGGACCACAGATCGGGGCAAGACCTGGCAAGCAGTGTATTCGACGCGGCGCGACGACGGCACGTTCGCGAGCCGGGGGCTGGAAAATACAACGAACTACGGCGTTCACTTCGATCCCTTCGATGCGCAGCGGATGTTCATTTCCTATACCGACATCGGTCCGTTCCGCAGCGAGAATGGGGGCGAGAGCTGGGTGCCCTCCAAAGACGGCATCCCCACGAAGTGGCGAAACACGACCTACTGGATTGTGTTCGACCCCACTGTCCAAGGGCGAATGTGGGCCGCAACCAGCGGACAACATGATCTGCCCGAACCGAAGACCTGGCGCAAAAAATCGCCGAGTGCATGGGAAGGTGGAATTTGTATCAGCGAAGATGGTGGTAAGACCTGGCGTCCGTCCAATACCGGGATGCCACCTGCCGCCACCACCCATATCGTTCTTGATCCGAAGAGTTTGCCCGAAGCGCGCGTGCTGTACGTTTCGGCGATGGGACAGGGCGTCTATAAGTCGACGGACAGTGGCAAAACCTGGGTTTTGAAGAATGCTGGTATTCCTGGGAAAGAGCCGTTTGCCTACCGGTTGACGCTGGACGCAACGGGCACCTTGTATCTCGTGGTCGCACGCCGCAGTACGGGCGGCGGTTTTGGCAACAACGAGGATGGCGCCGTTTACCGCTCCACCGATGGCGCTGAACACTGGACGCGTCTTGCCCTTCCTTCCGGTGTTAATGGGCCACGTGGGCTAACCGTCGATCCGAAGAATCCGAAGCGGCTCTATCTGGCGGCTTGGGGACGCAATCTTCCCCACCGCGCCGAGGGCGGAGGAGTGTATATCTCCGAGGACAGCGGGAAATCCTGGCGCGCGGTTTGGACGCGGGACCAGCATATTTACGACGTCACCATCGATCCTAGCCATGCAGGTGTGGTGTATGCGTCCGGCTATGAGTCTTCCATCTGGCGCTCCGCCGACAGAGGCAAAACATGGAAGCGGCTTCCGGGATTCAATTTCAAGTGGGTGAACCGCGTAATTCCAGACCCGCAACATGAAGATCTAATCTACATCACCACATTCGGCGGCGGCGTTTGGCACGGTCCGGCAGTAGGGGATGCAAACACGGTGGATGAGATCGCCACGCCTGTGGCGGCACACGGACGGTGATTTACAGGCAATGGAGGCACGGGCGTCCATCGAATTCTAGACTGCGGGCGCAGATTCTTTCCGAGTCAAGTAATAGTGAACCGCAGGCGTAATGATCAGCGACAGCACCATCGAAATCAGAACGCCTCCAATCACCGCAATAGCCAGTGGCTGCAGCATCTGAGATCCGGCTCCAATGGCGAACGCTAGCGGCAACATCCCCGCCACTGTAGCCAATGCCGTCATGACAATCGGCCGCAAACGTCGCCGGCTGGCTTGCAACATGGCATCCTCGGCGGGAAAGCCCAGGCGGCGGAACTTCTGATCGGCGTCTAAGAGCAAGATTCCGTTCTTGGCCACGATGCCGATCACCATGATCATGCCCATGAACGAAGAAATGTTGAAGGTTGTGCGCGTGGCCAACAGCGCGAAGAACACTCCCGAGGTGGAGAGCAGCGCCGACGCCAGAATCGCGACCGGGGCGGCAAATGTTCCAAATTCGAAAAGTAATACCACGAACACCAGCAAGACAGCCAGCACGAGCACCAGCATCAAGTCGTGAAATGACTTCTGCTGCTCCTGAAACGTGCCACCGTATTCCACGCGAATGCTGGGTGGGATGTGGAGATCGTTGACTACTTTTTGCACATTGGCGATGCCGGTGCCTAAGTCCACACCTTCGAAGCGAGCGGTAACCGCTACCATGCGTTGGAGATTTTCACTGCGAATTTCGCTTTGCCCAGGCAGTTCGGTAATCGTCGCCAGCGCCCCCAAAGTGGCGGTCCTTCCCGCAGAACTTGTAAGAAGGGTATCGCGCATGGCTTCCAGCGAGGCGCGGTTGGCCTCGGGAAAGCGAACTCGCAGGGTGTAGGCGCGATCATTGGTGACAACGGGCGTTGGCGCTGGCTCGCCACCCAGCATGGCGGCGGCATCCGTGGCGACTTCTTCAGGGCTAAACCCGGCGCGCGCAGCCACGCTGGGATTGATCTTGAATACCACCGCCGGTCCGCTAATCGTGTTTTCGATGCCGTCGCGTTCATCCACAACGCCCTTCAAATTGTGGATCGCATCCGCGACTTTCGGCGCCCAAACTTGCAGCAGAGCCATATCGGGCGAGAAGAGCTTGATCTGAACGGGTTGAGGTGCGCTGGTCAGGTCACCAATCATATCCTGCAAGACCTGCACAAACTCAACTTCAAGAACTGGCTCTTCAACAGCGATTTTGGACCGGACCTCGGCCATGATTTCGTCGATGCCGCGAGTGCGATGCTGCTTCAGCTTGATCAAAAGATCGCCCGAATTCGCCTCGGTAACGGCAGCCAGACCGAGCTGCAGGCCGGTGCGACGGGAACTACTCTCCACCTCAGGAATCTCTTTCATAATCTGCTCCAGGTGGTTGACGACGCGGTTGGTCTCTGTCAAAGAACTGCCCGCTGGCATGATGTAGTCGATGGTAAAACCGCCTTCGTCCATTTCCGGAAGGAGGTCGCTACCGAGAAAGTTGAAAGAAACATAAGACAGCGCGATCAGGGCCACGCTCAACACAGCAAGCCATTTCGGATGCCGGAGAGATCGGCGCAGCCAGCGATCCTGGAAGCTGACGACTTTCAGAAAGAAGCCCTTTAAGGATGCCTCTTCGGCGGCCATGATGCGCTGGGTGGTTTCGGCTTCAGTTTCTGGAATGCTGGATTCAGCTTCTTCGTTCGCCCCAGGAGCGGCCTCGTCTTTGTTTTTAATCAGGAACAAACTAAGCGTCGGCGTCCAGGTAAGAGCCAATATTAAAGACGTAAACAGTGAGACAGCCAGCGTAACCGCCAGCGCCCGGAAGAAAGTGCCAGTAACACCATTGATGACAATGAGTGGTAAGAACACGACGACTGGAGTAATGGTGGAACCAGTCAGCGGGATTGTGATCTCGCTCAAAGCGCTGCGAATGGCATGGAGCGCGGACTGGCCGGCGTCGCGGTGGAGTACGATATTCTCGACAACGACAATGGCATCGTCAATCACCAATCCCACGGCGGCGGCGAGGCCACCCAACGTCATCAGGTTGAAGCTCTGCCCCAACAGCTTGAGCACGATGAAGGTCACCATCACGGTGACGGGAATCACGAGTCCGGCGACGACCGACGTTCTCCAGTCGCCAAGGAAGACGACCAGAATGATGGAGGCGAGGACGAGTCCCAGCACAATGGCGTCGCGCACGCTGTTAATAGAATCGCCGACGATGATGGACTGATCGTAGAACGGCTGAATTTCCACACCCGGGGGAAGCGTTTTGCGAATGCGCTCGACTTCATCATGAACCTCAGTCGCAACCTGGATGGTGTTGCTGTCGGGCTGGCGATTGATGTTCACGAGAACGGCGGGCTTTCCGTTCGCGTTCACGATGGTGTAGACAGGCTTAACTCCGGACGCAACCGCAGCCACGTCGCCGACCCGCACGGGGATTCCGGCGGTTGTGGTCTTAATCACGGTGGCGGCGATTTCTTCGGGATTATGGACCTGTGCGTTGATCAGACCCAGCACGAGCTGGTGATTGCGTTCGATCAGGCCGGGGGAGTCGATCAAATTCGTGCGCCGTACCGCTTCGAGAATATCGGGCACGGTGACACTGGCTGCGAGCAGCTTGGCGGGATCGGGCGTGATATGGAATTCAGGCTCCTGTCCGCCTTGTACCAGGACGGTGGAGACTCCATCCAGCCGGTTGAGGCGCGGCTTAATTTCGTAAGTGGCAAGCTCCCAAAGCTGAGCTTGCGTGACGTTCGCCGAGGTCAGGCTATAGCCCATGATGGGGAAGCTGGCGAAGGTGAGGCGGTGCGCTTCCACTTGAGCCGAGGGCGGCAGCGACGACTGCGCGCGGGCGAGGGCTGCATTCACCGACTGCAGCGTCTGGAACATGTCTACGTCCCAGTTAAAGAACAGATCAATCTCCGCCGAGCCGCGGCTGGTAATGGAACGGACTTCCTGAAGGCCGGGAACGCTGTTGACGGCTTCTTCTAGCGGGCGCGTGACCACAACGCGCATTTGGTCGATGGGCATGACGCCGTTGTCGACGGCAATCAGGATGCGGGGAAAGTTGGTGGTGGGAAAAACAGAAACCGGAATGGTGGAAGCCAGATAACCGCCCAGCAGCGCGACCACGGCAATGAGGAAAATCACCGAACGGGAATGGCGCGCCAGCCAGTACTCGGATCGCACAACCTTTCCTACCAGCGTATCGTCGTATTCCGTCATTCTGTCCGGTCGTCTCCCTCAAGACACGCTATCTTGTTTGCATGAAGGATATCTGAAGACGCGGCAGAGCCTGATTACCGCCGCAGTGAGCTAGACAATTCTGGACTTGGGATTTCCGGGCAAGCTACTACTGCGGGCTGTGCAAGGTAAGGAACTGGGGGGAGGGTTAGCAGTTTCCGAAGAGACAGAACTAAACTTCAGCGCTGGCGTACGAGTTGATTTCGCAGTTCAGCAGGACTTCTTCAAACTCAGGTGTGGTCCAAGCCATGGGTGCAATTCTCCTTGACTACAACCCTATTTTCGCACGAATCTTCCTGGCGAGAACGAATAAATAATCGCTTTAGAATCATAGGTTTATGGTCAATTTTCGCAGCGCCTACCCAATCGTGCTAGTGGCCTTTTCGCCAAAGCAGAATATCCAGGCCGAAAACCATGGAGCGACCGGGCATAACAACATTGGGAATCTCCTCGTAGCGGGTGCTGCTGATGTTGGCGAAGCCAAGATTTGCGCGGACTTTTCCGTAAAACTCGCGGGTCAGGGCGGCGTCCCAGACCGCATAGGGATCGGCTCCGAACCGCTGATTAACACCTATCTGGCTGCGAGCCTCGATCTTTCCTGGCAGTTCGCCAAGCCAGCTCACCACGGCTCGATGGGTCGGGTAATTCGACGTGTAGCGTGCCTTGAAACCTTGCAGGGCACCTTGCACACCGTGGATGGCTGTGTAGCTGAGGCTGGCTTGCTGATTGTGTGGCAGGCGGGCGTGCAGAGCCGCTTCGACACCAGTGAAATTGAGGCTCTCCAGATTCGAAGCTGTGTACTGGCCACCCGGCACGAATTGCACGTAGTCGATCACTTCGCGCTGACGGGAATGGAACACGGTCACGTCGCTTTTCCAACGTCCGCCAGGATTCCATACCACTCCACCTTCATAATTCCAGCCGGACTCTGGCTTCAGATTCGGATTGCCCAGATTCGCAGGATCGCTGTAGAAGTAGTCGGTGAAAGTAGGAATGCGAAAGCCACGGCTAACGGAAGCCTTGAGTTTCCATCCGGTGCCGAGCGCATAGCCCGCCGCTACTGACGGGGTGAATATGTTTCCACCTGGTTGCGTCCCGCCAGTGCCATAAAACTCCTCTCGCGCTCCGAGCGAAAATGAGAAGCGCCCAAGCGCTCGAACATCGAGATTGACGTAACCGTCGCCGCGGTTGCGGGAATGCTGACCCAAGTTGTTGCTGTCGATGGAATCGTGAAAGCCCTCGCCACCAAAAGAGAGTGTGGTGTTGGTCGAGAGATCTTGATGGCGGCGAAGGGCAACCTGGTAGCTCTCGTCGATGTGATTGTTCTCGTAGACACTCGGGTTCTTTCGGAACAGAATGAACTCATCGGTGTGACGCCGGTAACCGAGGTCGAACTCCGTGTTCTTACCGATGCCCTGACGCAGTCCGGTGAACCAAGCCTTGGTGCGCTCGAAGGAATCAAAATGACCGTAGTACTGGTCCGCGCCGAAGGGCTTATCGCTGATACCCAAAAGAATCGTCGTGCCGCCCAGCGCAGTTGTGAAATCGGTGTGCGAAAACGCTTCGGTGTCGCGGAAGTCACGGTCGTAACGGAAACCGCTGGAAAAATCCCGCGATAGAGTCAGTTGTTCGCTCACACCATCTTGCAGGAATGAGGCCGCCAGCTTCTGCGAATTCACACCGAAGTTGCCGACTTCGGAACCGAAGCGCAGCTCGGAAAACTTGGGCGTGGAGGTGATGAAATTGACCGCTCCACCCATGGCATCGGCACCGTGAACGGTGGAACCGGCGCCGCGCAGAACTTCGACGCGTTCCAGACCATCGAGCGGAACGGGCACATCCAGGTTGTGGTGCGCTGTCTGGGCGTCGTTCACGCGCAGGCCATCGAGCAGGATCAGCGTTTGTCCGAAGGTGGACCCGCGAACGGAAAGATCACCCTGCACGCCGTTACCGCCGCGCTGGCGGAGATCGAGAGAAGCGTCGCTTTCCAGCACCTCGGTCCAATAGTGATGCAGCGGAGCCGTGTCGCGGACTGTGAGCACCTCAACGGAACGGTTGATTTCTTCGAGCGGCGCGGGTTCGAACGTCCCCGTGACCACAACAATGGTCTTGTCTTCAGGCACGGGTGGGTCACCCACGACCTGGCTGGCCTTGATCTCGTCGCGCTTCACGGGCGGGTCGGAGCTTTGCGCAGCGGCAAGGATGGGTAGCAACACCAAAGCAACCAGACCACAGGAAATTGAGAGGGGGAATTTTCGGATCATCATCAGGTTGAGAGAGAAATTATACAGACGCCGACGGGCCCGTTCAGGGCAGTACAAGTGGACTACCCCGTTCACGGCCCGCTTTCCGGTTAACTAGTCTTGCTCCATCCAGCATTTTGGCCACTTCGGCTGCCTTATAGTGAAGTCATACTTCCCAGCCAGCCTTAGATCCAGCATCCGTGAGCGGGTTGGGTGCCATTTTTATTTCATATACGCAGGAGGCTCCAAAAATGACCCCGGAGAAGAAACCACGCCGCACCGCTGCAAAAAAGAGTTCGACGAAGAGGTTTGCAGGAAAAACAATAGTCGAAACGGCCCCGCTGCCAGCGATGGCCGCTGCGCCCGCTAAACCGAAAACCCGCGCCAAAGCTAAGGCTAAGTCCTTACAAATCAGCATGGAAGAGGTGATTCGCCTCAGAGCCTACGAAATTTACCTACAGCGCGGCGGGACGCCTGGGAATCCGCACGAGGACTGGAATGTGGCGGAACGAGAAGTTCGCGCGCACTTGGGCCAGGAAGCCGAGGCCTAGGGGTCGTAATAGGCGTAGTATTCGGAAGCGCCAAGGTTCATGGCGGTTCTACGGCGCAGGCCATGTACTGTGGAGTAATAACTTCTGTCCAGTTTTGCCGTCTAATCGGACATCCTAAGCATTTGCCCTTATAAGTTTGCCTTAAGAGGGGTGCTTTGAAACAATGGAAGTATCCAAATGAGAATCTTGGCGCAATTCGGCAGCTTGGCCGCCTCTCTGGTGTATTTCCAGGACGCTCCTGGTTCCAGCGGAGTTTGGGCGGGATTTTTTGCGGCCCACGCGGCCCAACTTGGCAGTTACTTTCTCCTGCTCGCTCTGATGCTGGCGCTATATTGCTTTCTGGCGGGCGGGCTGGCGCTGTTTGGGCGCGATCCGGTCTCGGAGAGAATTGGCGAGACGGCCAGCCGCTCTGGCATCGCAATTTTCTTCCTGGTACTCCTGGCGGCGATCACACTGGTGACCGCAGCGTTCCAGGATAACTTCTCCATCGCTTATATTTTTCACCACAGCAACCGCGATCTGCCCATCGCCTACAAGTTTGCGGTCCTCTGGTCCGGGCAGGAAGGTTCTTTGCTCTTTTGGACCATGCTGCTCTCCACCTATGGCCTGGTGTTACGCCTGCGGCACAAGACCGATACGCGGCTCTTTGCACACGCCTCGGTCATCATCGCGGCGGTACAGATTTTCTTCTTGTTGCTGGTGAATTTCGCGGCGCATCCTTTCGCGGTTACCGAGGGCGCGTTGCCTCTGGATGGCAGCGGGCTAAATCCGCTACTGCAATATCCGGAGATGGTGATCCATCCTCCGATGCTGTATCTGGGCTACGTTGGCTTTACGGTGCCGTTTGCCTTCGGGCTGGGCGCGCTGATCATGCGCTACCCGGGCGAGAAGTGGATTCACATCACGCGGCGCTGGACGATGGTCGCGTGGGCTTTCCTGACGATCGGAATTTCTCTGGGCTCGCATTGGGCTTATAACGTGCTTGGCTGGGGTGGTTACTGGGGATGGGATCCGGTTGAGAACGCCTCGTTTATGCCCTGGCTTACCGGCCTTGCCTTCCTGCACTCCGTCATGATGCAGGAGAAACGCGGGATGTTGAAAATATGGAACGTATGGCTTGTATTCTCGACGTTCCTTCTCTCGATTCTTGGAACTTTCTTGACGCGGAGCGGCGTGATCAGCTCGGTGCATGCCTTTGCCCAGTCTTCCATCGGCACTTGGTTTCTGGTGTTTTTGGCGATTGCCCTGGGCACATGCATATTCGCCTTTGTCATGAACAGGTCCCACCTGCAAAGCGAGCACCGGCTGGAAGCGCTGGTCTCGCGCGAATCCAGTTTCTTGTTTAACAATCTCATCCTGCTGGTGGCCTGCTTCACGGTTCTTTGGGGAACATTCTTTCCGGTGATTTCGCAAGCCATCCAAGACAGTAAAGTCACCGTTGGCGCGCCGTTCTACAACAAGGTGATGATCCCAATTGCCCTGTTATTGCTGCTGCTGACCGCCATCGGTCCTCTGCTGTCGTGGCGGAAGACCTCGGTGGACAGCCTGCGCCGCAATTTTCTGTGGCCCTCCATCGGCGCGCTGATCGTTGCCGTCGGACTGGTGATCTTTGGCGTACGACCGTGGTCGGACTGGGCGTTTTTCTACTCGCTGATGGCTATCGCACTGTCGACGTTGGTCGTATTCACCATTTCCTCCGAGTTCGGGCGCGGCGGACGCGTCATCAGCCGGCATACCGGGCAAAACCTGCTGCTTTCCATTTCGCAACTGGGACGCCGCAACACGCGCCGCTACGGCGGGTACATCGCGCATATTGGGTTTGCTGTCATCCTCATCGGAGTCGCAGGCTCCGCCTTCAACCGTGATACAGAAAAAGAAATGGGGTACGGCGATAAAGTCCAGCTCGGGAACTACGAA
Source organism: Acidobacteriaceae bacterium (assembly GCA_043746935.1). Lineage (GTDB taxonomy): Bacteria > Acidobacteriota > Terriglobia > Terriglobales > Acidobacteriaceae > JANXUC01. Next base: position 20,080 of record JAYTQD010000439.1, read on the forward strand.
CTGGTCTGCCGTTCCTATACACAGGAAGATAAACCCAACTATGCCAGCGAGTGGGCGATCCTGGAAGTGTTCCAAAACGGCAAACAGATCGACACGCTCTATCCCGAACGCCGCTTCTACAAGGCCAGCCAACAGACCGCGACCATGGTCGCGAATCGGTCCACTTTGAAGGAAGACCTATACGTTGTCTATGAAGGCCTCAACCAGGACACGGGCAGGCCCATCATCAAAGTTCACATCAACCCCATGGTGAATTGGATTTGGATTGGCGTGCTAGCCATGCTTTTCGGCATCGTCATGGCGATGCTGCCCAACTCCCTACCAGCCACGGCAACCGTACCAGCGCGGGTCCAGACCGTCCCGGCGGGAGCGGGAGACTAATGCGAGCGCTCTATACATCGCCCAAACGCTTGGTTCAGCTGGCCATCCTGATGTTGACAGCGACGCTCTTTCTTGGCGCGGGCGACGAAGCTCGGTTCCAGAAGCTCGGCCACAAGATGATGTGCGTCTGCGGATGCAACCAGATTCTACTGGAATGCAACCATGTGGGCTGCACAACCTCGGACCGTATGCGCGGGGAGTTGATCGAAGCCACGGATCGCGGCGACAATGACGACCTGACGCTGCAATCATTTGTGCAGAAATACGGACCAACCGTGATTGCCGCACCGACGGTCACTGGCTTTAACCTCGTGGCCTGGATCATGCCGTTTGTCGTGCTGCTGGCAGGCACAGGCTTGGCGGTGTACGTGGTACGCACGTGGAGGTACCGCCCCATCCCAGCGCTGCCTGGCGGCATTTCGCCGGCCCGCGGCGCGGATTTGGACAAGTTCCGCGAACAGGCTCGCTCGGAGACCGAACTATGACAACGGTGTATTTTCTGTGTGGCTTCATCACGCTGGGCACTCTGTGGTTCATTTTCGGCGGATCAGGGAACGTCTTCTCCAGTCCCGAAAAGACACGGCTGAACTATTTGCAAGAACGCAAAGACGTGGTCTACGAAAACATGCGGGATTTGAATTTTGAGTACCACGCCGGCAAGCTTTCGGCTGAGGACTATGGCTCGCTGAAGACGAGTCTGGAAGAGGAAGCCGCCGGAATTCTCGCGGAATCGGCGCGTCTTCAAGGCGCTGCCGGTGCCGCCGCATCCTCTTCAAAATTGAAAGGGGGCAGAGCTTGATGCTCTTGCATCCGCGTCGTTCTTCGTTCTCAAAGTTTTTTTTGACTTCAATGCTCAGTCTGGGCCTCGCGGCCTACGGGCACTCCCAGAATCTGGCCGGCACGGTCACCAATGGCACCTCCGACAAGCCAGCGGCTGGCGCCGAGGTGACATTGATCAAACTGGCAAACGGCATGGAAGAGGCGGGGAGCACAAAAGCCGATTCCAAAGGCAAGTTTAGTTTCAAGTTGGATGATGCCGGTGGGCCGCACCTGGTCCGCGCTACGTTCCAAGGAGCGCAGTATTTCAAAATGGCGCCTCCGGGGACTTCGACCGCCGATCTTACCGTTTACGATTCTGCAAAAAATGTCGAAGGAATCAGTTATACAGTCGACTTTCTGCGTCTGGAAACCGACGGGGGTCAGGTGCGCGCCACGCGAACATTCGTCATGAACAACCAGTCGAAGCCTCCGAAAACGCAGAAGAGCGATGCTACGTTCGAGTTCTACCTGCCCGAAGGCGCTCAGATTGATTCGACTATGGCTTTGGGGCCGGGTGGACGCTCCGTGAAAACTTCGGCGAGCCAGCTGAAGGAGCGGAACCTTTACGGGGTTTCCTTCCCACTGCGTCCCGGCGAAACCAAGATGCAGCTTGCGTTTCATATGC
>JAYTQD010000440.1:0-1215 GCA_043746935.1 Acidobacteriaceae bacterium
CGGACTCCGCGTACCAGCATCCGCAGGAACATCGAGGGTTGGTGTCTGGCCTGCGAACGTCGCTCCGCCAGGCTTTGATCAGGAGAACCTTGCTTAGGAGAACCAGGCCTCAAGCATCCCCCCGCAACACCCGCACCGGATCCAACCGCAGTGCCTTGCGGATAGAGAGCGCGCTTCCCGCAAATGTCACCAGCACCGCCATTCCGAGCACATAAGGGAAGAGCACTGGCTGGATCACAATCGCTTGATCAAAAATCTTGCGTCCGATCTGGTGTGCGAGCCCGGCCCCAATGGCAAAGCCAATCGTCCCGCCAATCAGCGCTAACAAGGTCGCTTCCGCCAGAAACATAGCGCCCACCGAGAAACTGCCAGCGCCCAGCGCCCGCATGAGTCCTACTTCGCTACGCCGCTCCAGTATTGCCGTTGCCATAGCCGAGGAGACCGCGAGCGCGGCCGCAATCAACGCCGCGAGCGCAACCAAAAGCATCAGTCCTTGAATGCGCGAGAGCACCGTACCCTCGTTCTGAGCTACCTGGCGAATCTGTTCCGCTTGCGAGTTCGGAATGACTTCCTGAAGTTGAAAAGCAATCGACGTCGCGTAGGGTGAACAATACCAGCGGTCGTAGACCGCGCCCTTCAAGGTCTTCGGATCACGCCGGGCAAAGTCGTCCTCGGGCTTGGTGATAGCACTGACTTCAATACTCTGCATGGCTCCAGGCCGACCAAGCAGCTGCTGTGCCACGGCAAGCGGTGCGAATATGCGTTCATCTTCCGCCCCGCCCGTCGAGAGAATCCCATTAACGCGATATTTGCTTCCGTTAACGAGGATCGAATCCCCGGGTTTCTTGTTGAGCTTTGTCGCCAGTGCTTGCCCCATTAGAACGTTGTGCGAATTGTCATCGGGCCACGCACCGGTCACTCTCCATAACGGATGCGTGGCACGGACTCCGGTCACGAAGTCTTCCGTGCCACTGCGAACCGCTCGTGCGAAGTAGGTCCCAACCAATTCCGCGGAGGACGAGCTTTCGGCGGAAGACCCCCTGGAGGATAACGAGACGGTCACCGGAAGCATTGGGGCAAACCCCACAATATTGTTCCGCCAGAACATGGTTTTGATCTTAGGCAGATCCGCTTCGTTGAGGTAGCCGCCATCGTTGGCTGGCTTCAGGTTCACTCCACCGATCTTTACGTCGAGCGCCTGGTCTGAAGAAGTCA
>JAYTQD010000441.1:0-1215 GCA_043746935.1 Acidobacteriaceae bacterium
CAAAATCGCAGCGCCCTTACCGCCAGCCCCGGCGCGACCAAACCCAGAGGTAGTGGTCAATGCCAAGCGTCGAACCTACACCGCCGAATACAAACTCCGCATCCTGGCCGAAGCTGACCGGGCCGCTGGTCAATCCGGATCCATCGGTGCCTTACTTCGGCGCGAGAAAATCTATTCTTCATTCCTAGTCAGTTGGCGGCGCGAACGTCAGGCCGGCATACTCAAAGGCTTGACTCCCGTCCGGCGCGGTCCCAAGTCTAAACGGAATCCGCAGGAAGACGATCTGCAGAAACTTCGTCGCGAAAATCAACGGTTGACCGAACAACTGCGTAAAGCGGAAATCGTCATTGATGTTCAAAAAAAAGTGGGCGCGCTGTTGGGTTGGCCGTTGCCCAAGGCGGACCCCGAGGAGCAATCCTGATGGACGCCGTCAGCCAGCTTTCCCCCACCGTGGGCGCGGTTGTCGCATGCGATGTTCTAAGAGTCTCACGGTCTTCTTATTACCGGCAGCGTCCTCTACTGGGCCCTTCATCCACTCCGATAAACGAGCCGGTCGTCTCATCGCAACGCCCTTCTCCTGCCCGTTCTCTTAGCCCAAAGGAGCGTGCCGATGTGGTGGCCGTCTTGCATGAACAGCGATTCCAGGATCGCTCTCCAGCCGCTGTTCAAGCTACTTTACTCGATGAAGGCAAGTATCTCTGCTCACCCCGGACGATGTATCGCATCCTGCAACAGCAGGGCGAATCTGGCGAGCGCCGCGATCAACTTGTTCATCCTTCTTACACAAAGCATGAGTTACTGGCCACCGCTCCAAATCAACTTTGGAGCTGGGACATTACCAAGTTAAGGGGGCCGGTCAAGTGGACTCACTTCTACCTCTATGTGATCCTCGACGTATTCAGCCGCTACGTTGTCGGCTGGATGATCGCACCCAGGGAAAGTGCCGAGCTGGCCAAGAACTTCCTTGAGCAAACAATTCTCAAGCATCACGTTCCCCCAGGCCAGCTCAACATTCACGCCGACCGCGGACGGGTCATGACGTCCAAGGAAGTTGTCTTTCTGATGGCCGATCTAGGTGTCACCAAAACCCATAGTCGACTTATGTTTTCGATGACAACCCGTATTCGGAAAGCCAGTTCCGCACTCTGAAGTATCGGCCAGAGTTCCTGATCGTTTCGGCTGTATTGAAGATAGCCGCACTTTTTGCCAGCAGTT
>JAYTQD010000442.1:0-9100 GCA_043746935.1 Acidobacteriaceae bacterium
GATTCGACCATCGTGATCGTAGTTCGATAACGTACACAAACTACCTCCTCCCCCTTCAAGGGCTAGCCGTTCAGTTAAAGTGTTGAAATCAATGTAGCCTGTCAGCCGGGATACGAGATGGCCGCTATTTTCTGGGCTTGCCATTCTACAGCGCCACGTCGACCCACAGCGGCCATTGGCGACCGCCGCCTAGTTTTCCGTATAGCTGACATTGAGGCAAAACCAGATTGCCGACACCCATTAGCCGGCCGGAGTCAAGGACCAAAGCAATACCGTGCAACACAATTTTCGTTGCGACGAAGTACGAACTGCTCACTACTCACACATTATTGCGTCTTCGTTGAGTCGCGCCCGGTTTCTCACTCTGCCAGCTGCGAACCAAATCGCGCCAGACACCCGTCGGGATCAAGCGTATCGCGATACCCTGCGACTGCCCTGGCGGCCGTTGCCGCCCCAGAGAAACGTTGGTGCCAAAGTATGTCCAAATGCGTTCATCACATTCGACGTGGTTGTCTTACGACGCCAGTCCTTGAGTGGCTCATACCTTGGGCGATTCAGAATTCAATTCGGATGGCGCAAAGACGGCGTCCAATCATTCGCGGTGGTTGATGACCAGTCAGCTTCCTGGCTCACCGTCTTTGGCCAAACCGTTACGCAAAGCAACGATGCACATCAAAAGGCTTTTGTTCCCGCAAGATGTGGAAACACGCCCGCGCCAATTTATGCGCTAGCGCTTTGATCGCGACAACGCGATTGCTCTTGCGCTTCTTGCGTTCATAGAAGGCCTTTGCCGGTGGGCAGTAGCGTAGGCAAAAGTTGGCGGCCTCGACAAACGCCCAGGAGAGATATTTATTGCCATTCTTGCCATTGCCTTCGCCTTTCTTCTTGCCGTTGCTTTCCCGAAGCGTGGCGACGCAGCGGCAGTAGGAACTGAAGTTGCCGACCTGGGCGAAGCGGCTCACCCAACCCGTCTCGAGCATAATGACGGTGGCCAGGATGTCGCCGATACCGATACCCGGCACGGTCTTGAGTAAATGGTAGTCTGGCCGCAATTTCACCCGCTCGTGCAAGCGTTTCTCCAGCATTAAGATTTGCTGCTGCAGAACCTGGCTCACGGCGCGGTTGAATTCGATGGCTAAGCTCACATCGGATGCAAAGCCCAATGCCTCGACTTGCTCGGGTGTCAGCTGTTTGATCGCGGCACACTTCATTCGCCCACCGGTCTGGCGCGCCATGATGCTTTCAATCGCTAAAATCTGCGTGGTCTGACAGCGAACCAGTTGCATGCGTTTTCGGGCTAAGTCGCGGGCCGCGCGTTGTTCTCGCGGGAGGATGTAGCCTTCGGGCAACAATCCCAAACGCAGGACGTGGGCCAAGTAGGCGGCATCGGCCATATCACCGCTGTACTTTAAGCCTTCGTATTTCTTGATGGCGCTGCAATGCGCCAGATGAACGCGGTAGCCAGCGTCGATCAATCCATCGACCAGCCAATACCAGTTGTAGGTCGATTCGACGACTACGCCCGCGGTCTCATCTCGATACGGCGCCAGGGCCGACCGGATTTCTTCCAGGCTGTTGGGCAGTCGTTTCTGAAATACCACGCGATCTTCCTCGTCGGTCACAACAATCACGCTGTTGTTCGAATGTAGATCAATTCCGATAAACTTGTTCACGCTGGCCTCCTTCAGGGTTGTCAGGATTTCATACACCCTTGACTTTAACCCCACCACCACCTTGTGGCGTGGAGGCCGGCTAGATGATTATCATTGGTGGAGATGTTCTGCATTTGAAAACGGCTCATCGGAGCGGCGTCGCGTAGCCAATCGGGCGTTTCCTTAGATAAAGCGGTTTTCAGTACTGTAAATCTCGTTTGCCGCTTTCTAGGCCTTGCCAATAACCACAATTTGGTTTTGCGAATTTGTCGAACGCCCATTGCCGTTCTCAGCCATTAACTGAATTTAAAACTAGCCGAGCTATCGCGAAATTAGTTATTCTCGATAAACATCGCGGAGGCAACTATGTTTCGATTCAAACGACTTGGGCCGAAATTGGGCTTGGTCCTCGTGGCCGCGCTCATTATGTTCGCGATCATCACGGCTAATGGCATTTACGACGAAATTTACGAAGTGCGAGAAATTAACGATTTCTACCTGCGGGACGCACGTCAGGCGCTCCTTAGCGCGGATTTCGAATCTTTCATCGCTCGTGCGACCGGTGAAGCAGCATCATTTGCACTAACCCGCGGCGAAACTTACTTACAAGAAGCAAACGATGCGACATTTGCGGCGCACCGCGCCTTGGATGGACTTCAGTTCACGTTAGGCGATACCCCAACGACGGTCGGATTGGAGGGCAAGCACATCAATTTTCTCAAACGGCAGCGGCAATTGCTTACGTTAGTGGAACACGGTATTTCTGTAGCGTTCGCGCTTCCAGCGGGAGCCGACGCGAATCAAGTAAGCGGTGCGTTGGCCGAAATCTACGCCTATGAGCCCTTGGCAGCAGCCCTACATCGCGACCTTGGCGTACATCGCGAAGCGGAATTGAGCGCAAACGAATATCAATTCCGGGAATTATCTCGCGCGACACTAACGAATTTTGCTTTGAGTTTTTTGTCGCAGCTCGGCCTCATCGTTGCTACTTTCTATCTACTCCGACGATGGGTCGTTCGCCCAATTAATCGACTTGCCGCCGCTGCGGATTCGGTTACTCAGGGTAATCTTGGCGAAACGGTGATCGTCGCCTCCAGTGATGAAGTGGGGCGATTACAAACGGCCTTTAATAAAATGGTTCAAACGCTGTTCGAACGCCAAAAAGCGATCGAAAACAGTGAAATACGATTTCGTGAAATCGCCGAGCACTTTCCAGGTTCGTTCATTATTAGTGATGCCGCACGAAAATTACTTTATGTAAGTCCTGGTTACGAGCAAGTTTGGGGTACCTCGCGAGATGCGTTGTTCGCCCGACCGGCATCATTGGTCGAGGCAATTCTCCCTGAAGACCGCGATAAGGTATTAACTGAATGGAAGAGACTCGACTGCGGTGAGCCCAGTGCTCAGGAATTCCGCATTTGTGACTTTGATGGCACGGTTCGCTGGATATGGGATCGCGGCGTCCCAATTACTGATGAGCGGGGGCACCTCGTTCGCGTGATCGCGATTTCCGAAGACATTACGCATCGCAAAACCATGCAGGCGAATCTGCGATTGAACGAAACGCGATACCAAGCGCTGGTGGATACCACAGGTACCGGATATTTTATGATTGACCAAGCGAGTCGTTTGCTTGATGCGAATGATGAGTATGTGCGCTTGAGTGGTCGCAAGACGCTCAGTGAAATTCAATGGAGTCAAATTTCGCAATGGATCGCGCTACATGACCGTGATCGAGGAGTGGATGCGATGGAGCGCTGCTTGGGCGATGGCCGCATCGCTAACCACGAAGTCGATTTTGTCAATGCCGATGGAGATTTGACGCCAGTTGAAATCAACGCCGCCGTCATTCAAACCGACCTGGGTCCGCGAATCTTAGGCTTGTGCCGCGACATATCTGAGCGTAAACGCACAGAGCGCGCCCTACGCGACTCACGTGAACAATCGCGGCGATTCGCGGCACGGCTCATTTCCTCGATCGAAGGTGAGCGCACCCGTATTGCACGCGAAATGCACGATGAACTCGGCCAAGCGTTTACTGGGCTGAGCCTAGACTTATCCTGGCTCAAGCTGGAATTGTGGGATTTGCCTCGGCAAGGTCGAACGGAGGCCATTCGTGAAAAGGTTCGATCCATGGTGAGCGCGACGAACGATGCAATTACAGTGGTAAGACGGATTGCCAATAATTTGCGCCCCCCAATTTGGGACAACACCACGATTGTCACTGCGTTGTCGGCGCAGATTGAGCAATTCCAAGAACGCTCCGGAATCAACTGTATGACCGAACTCGATGATGCGATCACGCTTGAGCCAGATAGAGCAACGCAGGTGTTGCGCATTTCTCAAGAAGCATTGACTAATATTGCAAGGCACGCACGAGCGTCGCTGGTGACCATCCGATTCACGCGCGGTGCCTCAAATAGCCTGCGACTCGAGGTATGCGACAATGGTGCCGGTGTTAAACCTGGTGTCGTTGGTGACCAAAATTCGCTCGGTATAGTTGGCATGTTTGAACGTGCTTACCTATTGGGTGGCGAACTTAGGTTAAATCCCAATCCCCTCGGTGGGTCGATCGTTCAATTGGAGTTTCCTATGATTCCCGACATGTTGGAACGAGGGACGTTGCCGATATGAGATTTTTACTGGTCGATGACCATCCCGTCGTCCGCCAGGGCATTGCGCAATTATTGTTGAGGGAATTTCCCAATGCCATCATTGACGAGGCAGACTGCGCGACACAAGCGTTGCAACTTGCCGCAAACGCCCCAGAATTGATCGTGCTGGATCTGTCCTTACCTGATACGAGCGGGCTTGAAGGCCTCGAACGCTTGAAGCGAAAATTTCCCGAACTGCCAATCCTGATCGTAAGCATGTATGAAGAAAAACAGTATGCGGAGCGCTCCATTAAGTCGGGGGCGGCAGGATATTTACACAAGCAGCGTGCGGGGGAGGAGATCGTCACGGTCGTCCGTCAAATACTGGATACAGGAGGGTACGTCCCGAAAGCCGTGTCGTCTCAACAGGCCGGTATGAGTCTGCGCGCAAAAGTCGCGTCACCTCACGAACGCTTGACCAAACACGAGTTCCAGGTTCTTTGCATGATTGCCGATGGGAAATCGGTGAGCGAAATCGCAGCAACCCTCTCCCGCAGTGTGAAAACAATCAGTACCCAGCGAGCTAGTATCCTAGTCAAAATGGAATTGAGCAGTACCGTCGAGCTGATGCGCTATGGCTTCGCGAACGGCTTGGTGCGTTAGGCCAAAAAACTTGAATCTCGCGCGCCGCGTATCGATCGGGTCGGACCGAACGAATATGGTCGCTATCAGTATCGTGTGGCCTCGTAGACTACTTCGGCTTCCGATAGCAGACCTTTATCGTGAGGCCAGAGGCCACTTGTAGTGGTCTATCCAATATCCTCCAATCGCAATCGTTCGATCAACGATCGATCTTCACCGCTTTTAGGATGTGGTTTTGTCCTATGGCCATGGCGCAAACCTATCCGGTACCGTGGTAATCACTACCTGAAAGAATCAGGTTTTGTCTTATAGCAATGGCGAAATGCCTCCTGTAATGTACGAGTCCTAATATGGGAATTATTCCCATTTTTAAATGATGCGGGCGCACCTAGTAGTGGAATTCATATAAATCTCCGCTAAGCCAAGGCAGCGCTGAGACAAGCCTGGCCCAAAGTGCGCGAACTTTTTGCGGCAATTTATTTAGGAGAAATCTCGTGGTTAAATTAGTTGAGAAATTGTTATTGATATCGATTACCGCAGTGGCCCTGGCCATGCCGATTCACGGCAATGCAGGAAAAGGATCTGGAGGTGGTGGGGGCGGAGGTGGTACACCGCCCCCACCACCGGGGCCGACTGTCACGATGACCTCAGAAGCGCAGTTGATCCCCGCAGGGTCAAACGACGTCATCTTCGCTACTCAAGCTAATCACGTCTTGAATGGCGATACCGCAGCATTCCCAGTAGTGGTGCGCGGAGAGGCCTTTATCCTTAACCCGTTCGGCGGCTTCATGTCACCGCAGCATATCGCGATTCATCACCGCGTCGGAACGATTTGGAATCGTCAACAATTACTCGGCCCGCCGAGCGACCCACGGGACAATCCAGGCTTCGCGCAAAGTATTGCGCTTGACCTCGACACGCTCATTGCCAGTATCAGTACCAACCCGTGCAATACCGGCGGGATCGTTCATGGGCCTTACGTCTACCGCCGCACCCAAGGTGTGTGGATCGAAGTAGCACATCTTGTGCCGAACGACATTCGGGGTACGGATTGCGGGGACTATCGCTATAAAGTCGCGGTCAGCGGAGACACCGCTATAGTAGGGATTAGCTCGATCAACCCGGTGCGAGCACCCGCGGCCTACGTGTTCCAGCGCAGTGCGTTGGGCCAATGGGCGCAGACCAAAAAAATCACGCCGAGCGTACAAGATCCGAATTTGTTTCCCCAGGGGATCGTCAACTTCGCTTTCAACGGCAACACATTGGCCGTGTCCTCCGGCTTTGGCGCTTCAGTCTACGAGCGCGCGCTCGGCGCCTGGAACTTCAAGACGATTCTCACGCCTGGTGATCGCAACCTGGCCGGCGGGGCGCAGCACGGTGTCGGCTTCGGAACGGCGCTTGCCGTTAGCGGCGACACCATTCTTGTAGGCGGCTCGCGGGACCTTTTTCCGAACGGCAATAATAACCCGATCCAGTTCGGCGCTGCCTACGTGTTTCAGCGCGACAGTGCTGGCGCTTGGAGCCAACAGGCAAAGCTCGTCCCGGCCCGACGCGAGAATTTGGACCAGTTTGGTCAAAAGGTAAGTCTGAGTGGCAATCAAGCTTTGTTGCCCTATCAACCCGCTAGCACCAGAGTGGGTAAGGCTTCGTTATTTACCCGCGTGGGAACCCAATGGACAGAAACGTTGATCAATAGCCCAGGCGTTCCAGTTGAACGCGTCGACAAGGTTGATGCGTTTGCTGCCGCAGCGACGGTCGACGGCAATACCGCGCTCATATTCCGCTCGTTCGGTGAAGAATTCGTTTATCGCATCACGGTGACACCGTAAGTGCGAGCCGCGATATTACAAACAACCGGATCAACAAGAGATTGGTGAGGTCCTTGCCAATGCGCAGAACGGGAAACTTACATGATTGAAACGCCCGGTAGCCGTTACCTAGCCTGCAGCCGGGCGACCTCTTTACGAGCTAGGCAACACAAATGAAGGGTAATCCCAATGCAATCAAAAATCGTATTTTGCGGTATTTTCTCGGGCTCGCGAAATGGTCTGGTGGATGTGCCTAAACGCTGGTTACGAATAGCCCGCACTCTTCCTGTCATAGCGTTCTTCTCGATTTTCAGCCATGCAGCGGTCGCACAAACGACCTCCTCGGTCCTGAACCCCAATCAGGGTTTCACGCTCGTTGGGCCGATACAGAACTTTACCTTGACCACTCCCGGGAATGTCTTGTCCGGCGGCACGATTACTGTCAATGGCGTTACCGTGAAAATCCCGGCCAATACGGTCGTCACGATGCCAACCAGCTTCCTGACGGTTAATCAGATCTTCCGGGGAACAACACAAGGGGCTGTTCCTGCCGCGACATCTGGACTCGCCCTCAATGACCCCGTCCGCAGACCCGGGGCGTTTAACGCGGAAATACACGGCAATATGATTATCGACCCCGCCGCCCCAGGTACGCGTACTTACTATGCCGGCTTGATAAGCATTGCGCCCGACGCACTCCAGACGTCCGACGGGTTCATCCGCAATATAAACTACGCGACTGGTGAGCTGTGTATCGGCGGAGACCCGACCCCCTGCTGCAGCGTGCCCCGCAACGGACACAAGGGTACGCCTCAATGATCCCAACGCCAAATACGGGATAGCGCAAGTATCCCCGGACAAACGTTTCGCGGTAGATGAAGGCAATGCGACCGTCACGTCCAACACGGGATATCCAATGTGCATCCCCCGCGTCGCACCGCCCGCTGTCGATACCCTATGCCCCATCGGAAATCGGCCGATCAACCTCGGAAACCAATACCTTTCTACCTTTGTTATGAACGGGACTGCCAACTATACGGCGGGCGCCGTCCCTAAAGCTCAACCCGCTGTAACTTCCTGCTGGAACGTCCCCGCACTCGGGACAATTACCAGTCTTGCACAGGCAACGGCGCTGAATCGTTGCGTACCGACTTTGCAAGCACCACTGGTAGTAGGCGACTACATCACGTTTCAAGGGATCCTGACGAGCAATGTTCCAGGGGTTTATGTTTCAGCTTACTCTCTCATCGCGAACGTTGGCATCTTCACTGAAAAATATGCTAATAACCCCACCGGTCCCGCATATATGCGTATCGAATCTGCGCGAGTGGGGACCGGTCCGACCGGGAATACCCCGGGCTGTCCCAATAATGCCGAGTGCGTGGAAAAAATTAGGGTCGTAGGGTTCACTACCGATCCGACACGTGTCAGTGCCTGCACTGTAGTGCCGTGTTCACCGGTTGGCACGCAGGTAAACCAACTTCATATCTACCATGTTGACGTCAATAATTTGACGGGCGCGAGGACGTCGCGTGGAATACAGGGTACAACTCCGTTCAACGACCAAGGAAATTTCGGACGTTTTCGAGTTGACATCGATAAAGACCCTGCGATTTTTGCCGCCGGTACTAATAATCAGAGCGGAATCACTCGCGAGGTGATGGTTAGTCTCGACTTTCCTGCCGGTAATCCTCTTACAAGTACGTCTATCGTCGATGGCGTACCGGTTCCAACTACCGCCACCGTTGGGCGCGCCGGAGCAGGATTCGTCACGCGCCAATACTACGCGCCTTGGCCGGAGTACATTTTCCCGGAGCCTTCTCTCAGCGGCGTTCCCTTCCCGGAGTCGAACTTTCAATGTTTGAATTTCTTGGCGAACGGATGGGGTGTCGACGTGAACGGGGCGAATGTTGTGGTTCCTGCCCCTTCACCGTGGCCGAAGTCCACAGGGATCCTATTACTTCCATCTGATTGTACGACCCCCTGAGTCTGGCCAAGTTCGATCGGCCTCGTTTTTGATGTGTAGGAAATTGTGCTTAGCTGGAACGCGCCGGAACCAGGAAAACGCGTTCCGGCTCGGTCCTTTGCGTTATAAATTGCAGTCGACCCTCAATTAGTGCGAAATATGGCGATTGTAGGGAACGGGGAGAAGTTCTAATTCGCTTTCAAAATTTAAAGATTGATTGCATAAGTGAAATTCTCAACGTTGACGATGGCAAAATTCGTTGCTCGACGAAGCCTAAAATTTATCTTTTCAGTTCTGACAAGGAGACGTCCGCAGTGGCGGCTTTGCCTATTTTGAATGGCAACTTGCAGATTTTCTGAGCGGCAAGTATTGGCCGAGGGCGGCCGATCGAACGATTCAAATGGCGGCTGGTGACAGGAGTGTTGGGTCTACCCCGAA
>JAYTQD010000443.1:0-1212 GCA_043746935.1 Acidobacteriaceae bacterium
AATGCTCGGCGCGATTCCGGTTGCTTCAACGGCGGATGAGCTCGACCGGTTCTGGAAGTCGGAGATCGAGTACTGGAAGCCGATTGTGGAGAGGTTGAACCTGCAGCTGGATTGAGGGGGGGCTGTACTGATATCGGTACATTAGTTGACTGGAAATCGGCTACTGTAGCCGTTCTCCATAAAACAATTCGAGGAAATCAGGGTCAGACCCCTATTCCCCATTGACCCCTATTTCCCATGCCGCATGCACAAGCGGCGCACCGCTAGTACGGCGTGCCATCCTTGTGCGTGAACTTGCTCTTGCCGTCGATGATCGTGAGCTGCACGTCGTCGTCGGGGTAGACGACGCCCCCGCCAGGCGTTCGGTCGCCGATCTCGAGGTACACGACGTCCTCGCCGGGGGAGCTGAGCGTCAGTTAGTTTCTGAGCTGCCATAGAGTTCTAACGTTTCCGCACAGGCGCGCGCCGAGCGCGGTAGCAGAAAGCAAGATGACCGCTGATGGCGTATCGCCTGAAGCGGATTGTATGCAGTAGTTGGTCATTACGTGTGTTTCAGCAGCGGAGCAATCCACACCCAGCGTTAATTCCGTTTCGAGGAGTCAGGCGCCACCTGCAATCCGTCGTAGATTCCTTGCTTAGAGTTAGGTACAGGGGGCTGAGGATTAATGAGATGCGGCGAGGGAGCGCAAACGATGCGTTGTTGCTTGTCGTTGAAACCGCAAATATCGATCTCTCCGGTTTTCGTATCGATCCTCAATATGCCTGAATTCTCGCGCGCGGCTAGCTGATACCGTCCTTCGCCTTGGTTGCACGCACTCAATATGAAAACCGCGAAAAGTAAATACAAGGGCTTCATTTATTATCCCCAAATTCTATTTTCAAGCGCTGGCACTGCTGCGACTTGACAAACTAAGCGCCCCCAACCCGCCACCCTGTAAGAAAAACCACTCTTCCCTCAACCCCCTCAAGAAGTTACGCTTACGAAACCCGCAAAGCAATTCCACCACCGGCACACCCCCATGCCCTTCGCCCCCGTCAACGGCATCGACCTCTTCTACGAATCGCACGGCGAAGGCCCCGCGATCGTCTTCCTCCACGGACGCGGCGGGAACCACCTCGCCTGGTGGCAGCAGGTCCCGCATTTCAGCAAACGCTACCGCTGCATCGCGATCGACCACCGCGAATTCGGGCTGACGAAGGAAGTCAAAGACG
>JAYTQD010000444.1:0-9083 GCA_043746935.1 Acidobacteriaceae bacterium
GCAATCTGCGGCAAGGTAGAAGCGGAACTTTCAGAAATGAGTGAAGCCGATGCCGCGGATTTTCTCTCCAGCTATGGTTTGACCGAAAGCGGGCTGGCGCGGCTGGTGCGCACGTCGTATAAGCTGTTGGGCCTGATGTCGTTCTTTACCGTCGGCGAAGATGAGTGTCGCGCCTGGACCATCCCGATTGGCACACGCGCACCGCAGGCCGCCGGAGCGATCCATTCCGATCTCGAAAAACACTTCATCCGCGCGGAGACGATTGCCTGGGACGCGCTGCTCGAAGCCGGCTCGGAAGCCAATGCGCGGGCCAAAGGAATTTTGCGGCTGGAAGGCAAGGACTACGTCGCGAAGGACGGCGATGTCATGCACATCCGGCACAGCGGATAGCATATTGCCCTCAAGGGTATACTTGCCGGTCGCTCAGGGGCCAATGTGAAAATAGCCGTGACCTTCCTCGCACTTTTAGCAGCGCTGGGTGTGCTTGTTTCTGCTCAAACGGGTTTAGCCCAGGCCGCAACGGTACCGACTCCGCTGGTCATCACCCACGTCAACATCATCGATGCCACCGGCTCTCCCGTTCAGCCGGACATGTCGGTCACCATTCAGGGCAATCGAATCGTCAGGATCACAAGGTCTGGAAAAGCTAAACTCCCGGCCAACGCTAGAGTGCTGGATGCCACGGGCAAGTTTCTCATTCCGGGCTTGTGGGATATGCATGTGCATACCATCTTCGGCGACTGGATACCCGGGGGCAAAGAAGTTTCCCTGCCGCTGTTCATAGCCAATGGGATCACGGGCGTAAGAGACATGGGCGGCGACCTGGATACTCTGCTGGAGTGGCGTAGACAGATTGCAGCCGGCGCCCTGCTGGGGCCACGCATGATCATCTCCGGACCAATGCTGGATGGACCCAAGTCGCGCTTTCCTAGCTCCCTCTCAATCGCCAGCCCGGAAGAAGGCAGAAAGGCGGTCGACGACCTAAAAGCCAAAGGCATTGACTTCATCAAAATCCAGTCGTTCATTCAACGGGACGCCTACTTTGCGGTAGCCGACGAGGCGAAAAAACAAAGGATGGTGCTGGCCGGACATGTTCCGGATGCCGTACGCGCATCGGAGGCGGTCGAGGCCGGACAGAAAAGTATTGAGCACCTGACTGGAGTGTTTGAAGGTTGCTCCACCACCGAAGACCAGTTTCTCAAGGGGCCCAAGGGGCCACTGCGTTTTCTCGAAACCTATGATCCGGCGCGATGCACCACGTTAATCGCCAGTTTTGCCCGCCACCACACCTGGCAAGTACCCACTCTGGTGTGGGAGCGGGGACAATGGCTGGTCGACGTCACCGATATCAGTCATGATCCGAATCTGAAATATGCGCCCTTGTCCTGGCAGAAGAAATCGTGGCCGGAGTTCACCAAAGGCATCCTAACCGATCTTGACACTGACCCAGTCGCGGACCGCCGCCGCTTTGTGCGGAAAGAACTGGAAATTATCAAGGCCATGCTGCATGCGCACGTCCCACTGATGGCGGGAACGGATACTGCGGCTGGGGTAGATGTCTTGCCAGGATTCAGCCTGCACACCGAGCTTGAGTATTTTGTGGAAGCCGGCCTGTCCCCTATGGAAGCGCTACAGACCGCGACCCGCAATCCCGCCGAGTTCCTTGGATTGCTGAGTGAGCTGGGCACGGTAGAAAAAAACAAAACAGCCAATCTCGTGCTCCTCGACGCCAACCCTTTGGAGGACATCCGCAACACTCGCAGGGTCTCAGCCGTGGTGCTGAATGGGCGGTTGTTGACGCGCCCAGAGCTGGACAAAGTGTTAGAGGGGATCAGCACCTTTGCGGCAGAGCACTAAGATATTGCTGACTGGCAAGATGGGCTAATGCCCGTGGAACAACCGGTCCAGCCCAAGCACCATCGCCACGCCCACAAACACCACCAGCGCCATTTTTACGCCAGGCTCGCGATTGACTTCGGGGATTAAATCGGAAGCGGCAACGTAAATCGTCACGCCAGCTGCGAGCGGCAGCCCCGAATCAACATGGTGCCGGAAGAGCGCCATGGTGAGTACGCCAGCCATCGTCGCCAAGCCCAATAACACCGACCCGAACCACGCCACTTTCCGGCTGCGCCCGCTCGCCAACATCACCGATGCGATGGTGAACCCTTCAGGAATCTTGTGCAAAAACACAGCGAAGAAAATCAGCCAGCCCAGCCAGTTGGAAACGATAAATCCCGAGGCGATGGCGATGCCGTCAAAGAACGTGTGAATCATCAGGCCGCCGAGGACTGAATACCCCTTGTGCGCCTCCATGAATTCGCTGGCATGGGTTTCTTCGCCAAAGTGGAAGTGTGGCGTGACGGTGTGCTCGAAAAAATGGACGATCAAGTACCCGAGTAGCACCAGAAACGCCGCGTAACGGCCGCCGCGCTCCAGACTCTCAGGCACCATTTCCACAATCGCTGTGGCGAGCATGAATCCCGCACCCAGCGCGACGAAATATCTGAGATAGGACCGTTCCCAATTCCTTTGGACGATAATCGCGCCGCCAAAGACGTTGGCAAGCGCTGCCGTTAGACCCAGGAGCAAACTGAGGAGAATTGGGTTCATGAGAAGCTGCCTAGCATAGCAGAGTGCAAATAGCACGCTGAGGCAATTTCCTCATTCCACCACACGCTTCGCGGTATAGCCTTCCCGGGCAAGGATGTTAACCTTCACGTCCTTGCCGTGTTGGTCGCGGATCTTGAGTGGGCCTCCATCTGGCGCGATCAGCTCAACTTTCAGCTTACGATAGGTCCCATCGTTCTTCGTGTTGGCGGGCTTGAATGCGAGCGAGTATTGGTTGCGGATGGAGGTGCCAATGTCGTGAAAAATCTCCGGCAATTCCCCTTCAAACCGCGGGAAATAGGCTTTCCCGCCAGTCATCCGTGCGAAGGTGTTCATCTGGTTATCGGCTTGGAGAAAGTCGAGGCTCAGGATTGGACCGACAGCTCCACGGGAATCAGCCCTTTCTCGAATCGCACGGCCAATACTCACCGGATAGATCGTGACATTCTGTGAAGCTTTCACCTTTTTCAAGATTTGGTCGTAGTTCAGCTTGCTGAATGTATCTTGTCCGGTGGAGAGCAGAATGACATACTTTCGGCCCTCGCTCCCCTCCAAACGATCAATCGTCTCGTACAACGCGTCAAACAGATTCCGTTCGGAGAAACCGGGGATTCGCAGGGTGTTCAGCGCCTCCATGATCTCCCGTTTGTCTTGCGTGAAATCTACAAGAATATGGGTTCTCATGTCGTACTCCACCACTGCCACCCAATCATCCTTCTTCAGTTGGCTCGCAAACGTGTACGACGCGTTCAATGCATCACGCAGGTAGTAGCCATTCGTCGACGCAAACTCGATCAGCATCACCGCTGTGATGGGCGCCTCTGCCTGGTTGAAGTTCGTGACTTTCTGCTCGACGCCATCTTCCAAGATGCGGAAGTTACCCTGTTTCAACCCTGGCACGAACTGCCCATCCTTCGTGGTTACCAGCACATCCACGTTGACCAGCGGCACATCCACGCGGATGGAGTAATCCGGCATGCCCTCGATCTTCTTTGGCTTGCTGGGAGGTGGCGGAGGAGCATCTTCCTTTTTCTTCGGCACAACGTACGGGCCTATATCCCCACCAGGCCCCCCGGCTTCTGATGGCGGAGCAGTGTCCGCGGGTTGTTGATCCGGCTTCGGTTCGGGCTTCGGTTCGGGCTGCTGCGCGGCGGGTGGATTCTGGGCCTGTGCCAACACGGTACCGGAGCTGGCTACACCCAGCGCCACCAGGGCAATTCCGCCGAAAATCTTAGATAAAAACCGCTGCGCGAACCGCTTCTGTGTCATCGAAACCTCGGGAAACCCTGTGCTAGTATAGATGCAAATCGCCTCTGTTAGGGCACGCTGTGGAGTGGCTTTTCCCTCACGCCAGCCATCCGCCGTTATGGAGTGCCTCCAAGCTCTCAAGAGGCAGATTGGGATATCTCATGAGGAAGTTCTCGCGTCTTCTGGGCGCAGCAGGTGTTCTCTTCGCCGCTTTTTCGGCTATCGCACAAAACCCTCTTTCCGTCACAGACTTTAAGACCATCCCAGTCGAGCAGATTCAGCCGGGAATGCAGGGTGTCGCGTACACGGTGTTTCAAGGCACCCAGCCGGAACCCATGGACTTCGAAGTTCTCGGCATTCTGCGAAACCTCAACGGTCCCAAAGGCAATATCATCCTGATCCGCCTGCATGGTCAAAAGGTGGAATACACGGGCGTGGTCGCGGGCATGAGCGGCAGCCCCGCATACATTGACGGCAAGCTTGCGGGTGCTCTTGCATTCCGTATCGGCGAATTCTCCAAGGAGCCCATTGCGGGCGTCACGCCCATCGGCGAGATGCTGGAGATCAACGAACTTGATCGCTCTCCCGGGAACGAAGGCGCCGCGACAAAGAACACGTCGAATGTGGTTGCCAAAACATCCGGGCCCGGCGCTCCTGCGGACTCATTGGGCGATTTTGCCAACGCGCTGAAGCCGATTGAAACGCCTTTGGTCTTCAGCGGGTTTACGGAGGATGCTATACGGCTGTTCGCTCCGCAATTCTCCGCCGCCGGCATTCTCCCGGTGATGGGCGCTGGTTCCGTCAGCGGAGGCAAACAGCCGGAACCACTCATCCCAGGCTCTGCGGTAAGCGCGCTTTTGGTGCGCGGCGATATGGACATTGCCGCAACCTGCACAGTTACCTACACAGATGCAGTGCATTTGCTTGCTTGTGGACACCCACTCATGCAGTTTGGCAATACTGATTTGCCCATGAGCAAGGCCACGGTGCTGGCCACGCTGCCCTCGCCCGCCAATGCCTTCAAGATTGTGGACACCACCGAGCCTGCCGGAGTCTTCGTGCAAGACCGTCACGCCGGAATCATGGGCGTGTTCAACCGTGACGCCAAAATGATTCCGGTTACGCTGACTATCCACGGCGGCGCAGGTGACAAGACTTTCCACTATGAGGTTTTGAGTAACCCCCACATTAGCCCGCTGGCCATGATGGCCACCACGTTCAACGCTCTGCGCGGGCTGAACGAATATGGCGAGGAAGTCAGCTACCAGATGAACGGGCATATCAGCGTGAATGGTTATCCGGATGTCAGCCTCAAGAGTCTATTTACGCCCGTGGACAATGGCCGACCCGCTGCCATCCAGGCTGCGCTCGCCGTTGGGGACCGCTTTGGCCGCATCTTCGACAATCCTTTTAGCGCTGCCGATGTTCACGCCGTGCAAATGGAGTTCAATCTGGTCCCCGAGCGCCGATCAGCGGTTCTGGAAGCGGCCCACGCTGATCTCACCGAAGTGCGCCCCGGGCAGGATCTTGTCATTGAAGCAGTGTTGCGGCCGTATCGCGGTGATCGCGTTCTCCGCCGCATTCCGGTTCACGTACCCTCCTCGGTAGCACCTGGGCCGCTGCGTATCGTCGTTAGCGACGGCAGCACACTCGACCGCATGCGCCGGGGGCCGTTCACGTTTGGCCAGCGGTTGGATCTGGCTTCGACCATTGCACAACTCAACAGCGAACACGCGAGCAATCGCATTTATGTTTCTTTATTGGAACCTGAACCGGAAGCCACCATCGGCGATAAGGTCATGCCCAGTTTGCCACCCTCGGTGATGAACGTGATGGACGGCATGCGTGGAACGCAGGAAATGTCCGTGATGGGCGAGTCCGCTGTAAACGAAGCTTCCACCGAACTCGACTATGTGGTCTCGGGCACGCAGGTTCTGACCGTCATCGTGAAATAGTTGTACGTCTCTCGCAACGCATACGAATCACCCACGAGGTATGAACTTGTCGAAAGCAGCTCGCCTAATTTCTTTCCTTCTTCTCAGTTCCAATTTCGTCTTCGCGGAAGGCACACGCACCTGGGAGCAATCGAAATTTGACGATTTAAGCAAGGGCACGGCCAAGGGCATCGCCATCCGCAGCACCGGAGGCATCGAACTGGCGCCCGCGTTCAAGCCCATCTTCGCGACTCCCTCGACCTACATTTGGGCTATCGCTGCCGACTCTTCCGGCGCGATCTACGCTGCCAGCGGCGCACCCGCGCGCATCTACCGTGTGACGCCCGACGGAAATGCGACGATAATTTTCGAGGCCAAAGAGCTTCAGGTACAAAGCATTGTCGCCGCTAAGTCTGGCGTTCTTTATGCAGCCACCAACCCTGACGGCAAGATTTACAAGATTGAGCACAAATCCGGCGCGCCAGCGAACGCAACGAAGTCCGGCAGCGACGCTACCCTGCCAACCGACGCGAACTGGACTGCCACAGTATTTTTCAATCCGTCCACTCGCTATGTGTGGGATCTCGCCCTCGACGCCGCCGGAAACCTCTTTGTAGCCACCGGAGACGGTGGTCAGATTTTCAAAGTCACTCCTAGCGGCGAGCACTCAGTTTTTTTCAAGAGCGATGAAACGCACATTCGCAAACTCGCTTTCGATAACAAGGGCAACCTGATCGCCGGCTCTGATGGCAGCGGCCTTATTTACCGGATTACGCCCGCCGGGGAAGCGTTCGTCCTCTACAGTGCGGCGAAAAGAGAAATTACCGCTCTCGCCGTGGACAACAAAGGCAATATTTATGCCGCGGGCGTGGGCGAGAAGCGAGGCGCAACTCCGCAATTTGGTGGAACATTCGGCAGCTCTCCGATCATCGCAGCCCCGATATCCAGCCCAAGCATGGGCGGACAACCCACCATCACCATCGGTGGCCCCGTCTCCCCAATGGCGCCCCCGCAGATGCCATTTCCCGGACTCGGCGTTACGGGCGGGTCGGAAATCTACCGCATCGCCCCCGATGGCTCTCCTCTCAAGGTATGGTCTTCGCGTGAGGATATCGTCTACGCGCTGGCGTTCGATCCACAAGGACGACTGCTAGCGGGAACAGGCAATCGCGGCCATGTCTTCGCTATCAACCCTGGAACAGGCGGCGTTTACGTTGACCTGCTCAAGGCCACGGCAACGCAAGTAACGGCATTCGCCCCGGCTCCGAATGGTGGTCTCTACGCCGCCACCAGCAATCTAGGCAAGCTATTTTCGCTCGGTGCCGCGCCCGCAACGGAAGGTACTTACGAAAGCGATGTCTTCGATGCGCGGATCTTCTCCACCTGGGGCCGTGCCGAAGTTCGCAGCAGTGGCAACGTCGAGCTGTTCGCGCGTACCGGCAATGTCGACAACCCCGACCGCAACTGGAGCACATGGAAACCTCTCGGCGTCAACAACAAGATTGACGCCCCGGCCTCGCGCTTTCTCCAGTGGAAGGCCGTTCTTCATTCCGGGAAACCAGATGCCCGCGTGGACAACGTTCTCGTCAACTACCTGCCCAAGAACGTCGCCCCCGAAGTAGACGATGTGACCGTCCAAATTGGAGTTCACTACCAGGCGCAGCCGAAGTTGCCCAACACGGATATCCCCAGCAACAACGGCCAGCCGCAACCGCACTTCGAGCAGCCCGTGCCCACCGTTCGCGATCTCGATTCCATTGGCGTGAAGTGGACCGCGCACGACGACAACGATGATCAGCTCACCTACGCCCTCTACTACCGCGGCGATGGCGAGTCGCGTTGGTTGTTGCTCAAAGACAATCTCTCCGACAAGTTCTATTCCTTCGAAGCCAGCTTGCTGCCGGACGACGGCTACACCTTCAAGGTCGTCGCTTCCGATGCGCCTTCTCACGCTCCCGGAGACGCCCTCACCGACGAAAAGGAAAGTTCGCGTGTGGAAATCGACACCACCCCGCCGCGCATTGAAGGCTTGACCGCGTCTGCGGAAGCGAATGGGGAACTACATGTCACGTTCCGCGCCGTCGATAACTTTTCGCCCATCAAGCACGCCGAGTATTCGCTGGATGCTGGGGATTGGCAGTTCGTCGAGCCTGCGGGGAAGCTTTCGGATGCTAAGGCGGAAGACTATGATTTCCGGATCACTGTTCCGTTCAACGAACGGTCGGCTGCCAGTGGAAACGCCGCCAAGAAGAATGCCACAGCCAGCGCAGGACCGATCGAACATGTAGTCGTCGTCCGCGTCTACGACCGGTATGACAACCTAGGCGCGGCGAAATTCGTGGGGCGAGGCCACTAGAGGCTGGTTTTGAGGTAACGCCGCCATGCTGAGACTCTATTGTCAGTTTCCAGGCAACTCTCAAGAAATAAAGCTGGTCCGTCCGATGGCTACTCCTCAATGGGAGGCATTGAAGCGAAATGTTATTCGGTACATGGAACAGACCTACCAGCCACCAGGTAGTGTCGAGGTCCTGCAACAAGTTCCGTTTGAGCTATGGGAAGGCACGAACGGCTTCAACGACGAATTTGGGCTCTTGTTTCTGAGGGCTGACATGGCTACCTATATAGAACTAGAGCGAGAGGATGGCACTGGTGAATTTCGAGCGACGCGAGGTTATCCAGATGTCGCTGATGCCCTCCAAAAACTCGGACATTCGATACGCTTCATTGCAGTCGAGATGGACCCAAACCAAGACGTCTCAACTGTTTCAGTGCCCAATCTGACCGTTACGTCTGACGTGGTCGAGGCTGCACTTAATGACGCAGGAACGCTCATCGGCACAAACGGTGCAGCGCGCGGCGTCGACAGGGCTCACACAGCATTTCACGGTTACCTCGAATCATTGTGTACAAGCCACGGGATCCTGTTCGTAGCAGACACCAGCGTAACCACCTTGTTCTCGATGTTACGGCAGCAACTTCCGTCGCTTTGCCCTCCAGACCCAGACACTAAACGTATGATTGACCAAGTACTTCGAGGTATGAGCAAAATCGTCGACGCAATTGACTCAATTCGTAACAAAAAAAGCTTGGCTCATCCGAATCCAGTCCTCCTGGATGACCCGGAAGCAATGCTTGCCATTAACTGCATCCGGACGATGCTTCACTATTTAAACGCGAGAACCTAAGTACAAACATGCTCCCCTTCAAACTCATCTATAGCGACGGCTACTACCTCCCCATCGGCGCGCACGTTTTCCCTGCCGAGAAATATCGCCGTATTGCCGAACGTCT
>JAYTQD010000445.1:0-1211 GCA_043746935.1 Acidobacteriaceae bacterium
GACCGAAGCAGACGCGCAAAAACTTTTGCGTGAGCGGGTGGCCCCGGTCTTGATGGGTGTCAGCAAGTGCCCGGACTTTGTCATGGACAAGGGCCATTATTACTCCGGCAATGAAACAGGTAGCACTCAAGCGGCGTAGCGCACATACTGATTTTGGAAGTAGGAACCGACATGTTTAGGTAACTTGCTTAAACGACGCATATGGGAGGCAAGATTGGTTTCTAGTTGTTGGCGGTCACGCGGCGGGCGTTTGCTGCCCAGCGAAGCTTTTAAGTCGCCATTGAGGTATTCGTCGGGATTGCGCTCCGGACTGTAGGAGGGCAGGTAGAGAATGGAGATTTGCTCCTGATGCAGAGCGAGCCACTCCTTGACCGGCTGGCTGTGATGAACCTTCAGATTGTCCACGATCAGGAAAACCTTCCGGGCCGCGTCTTTGATCAGCCGCTCCAGAAACCGGATGAAGACCGCGCTGTGGAGTGTGTCCCGATAAATCATCCAGCGCACTTTGCCTTGATTGGTCACCGTGGAGATCATGTTGACGGAAAAGCGCCGCGCCGGCAGACGCACCACGGGAGTTTGTCCTTTGGGCGCATAGCCGCGCCCATGCTGGCAGTCACTGCGCACGCCAGTCTCATCGCCCCAGTGGATCTCCGCGCCTTCTTCCCTGGCCTGCGCCGCGATGGCCGGATAAGTCTCCTCCATCCAACGCCGAACCGCCGCAGGGTTCTGCTCATAAGCACGCCGCGCGGGCTTCTGCGGGGTAAATCCCCAGCGCTTCAGATACTCTCCGCAAGTCCGAATGGGCATCCGCAGCGCAAACTCCGCCTCAATGAGTTCGCAGACGGCCCGCCGCGTCCAGAGCGCGAAAGCCAGCTTCAACTGATCCGGCGTCTTTTCGATGATCATCCTTTGCAGGGCTTTCTCCTGTGCCGGGCTCAAGTGCCGCGCCTCGCCAAGCTTTGGTCCACGCCGTCGCGCCGCGAAGATCGCTGCGCCGCGTTGCCGATGCTCTCCGCTCCAGCGGGTGATGGTCTTGAGATGCACCCCAAGCGCTTCGGCAACTTCTCCTCGCGATTGACCAGCCTTTCGCATCTTGATTGCCTGCCGTCTTAACTCCGCTTGGGTTGCTTGTCCTAAACTCCGGGCATCTCTTTCTTTCATCCACACTAGTTATCAGACCATCCCCTGGTGTGCTACCTAATACTTCGCCG
>JAYTQD010000446.1:0-3420 GCA_043746935.1 Acidobacteriaceae bacterium
TCTTTTTCGTAGACATCGAGGGCTGCGCCGGCGATCCAGTTTTCGCGCAGGGCTTTGGCTAGGTCTGGCTCGTCGATAACCGGGCCACGAGAGGTGTTAACCAGGTAGGCTGTGGGTTTCATCTTTCTTAGGGTGGTCTCGTTGAACAGGTGGTAGGTCGGTGTGGCGCTTTCGCCTTCGCGGACTAGCGGCACATGGACACTGACGAAGTCGGCTTGCGCGAGGGCGGTGTCAAAGTCTACATATTTGATCCAGGTCTTCTTTTTGGCCAGGCCGCGGGCGAACGTTAAGTCTTTGAGTTCCTGCATTCCCTTTACGAAGTCGTCGTTTTGAAAGACAGGGTCGTAACAGAGGATGTTCATATCGAAGCCGGCGCATTTGCGGATCATCGACAGGCCAATTCTTCCTGTTCCAATTATGGCAACTGTCTTTCCTGCGACTTCGTCTCCAAGGAAAGGCAGGTAAGGGTGCCAGAATCCCCATTGATTCTCGCGAAGAACGCGCTCGGCGTTCCAGAGGCGGCGGGAGACGGCGCCCATGAGGAAGAAGGCGAACTCGGCGGTGGCGTCGGTGAGGACGTCGGCGGTGTTGGTGAAGGGGATTTTATAGTGGTTGGCGTCGGCGCGGTTGATGTTGTCGAAGCCTACGGCGAGTTGGGCGACCACTTTCAGCGTGGTCCCGCCAGCGGCGAAGACTTCAGCGTCGATGGGATCGCGCAGAGTGGTCATGAGGCCGTCGATGCCGGAGCGGAGCTTTTCCAGGATGAGGGCTTTGGGCGGGGCTTCGGGGCCGGGGTAGACTTCGAGCTGGTAGCCGCGGGAGCGGAGCAGGTTGAGGGATTCGCCCATGTCGCAGGTGGAGAAGACGCGGAAGGTTTTGGTCATGATGTTTGTTTTTTAGTTTTTATTCGAGCTGAAACCCTTCGCCGGTCAAAAGCAAGAGCAGGTCCCTCCACTGCGCAGGTGCATCGCTTCGCGAAGCACCTGCTCCGGTCGGGATGACAATTCGAAACTACAATTACAGGTTCTTCTACGGATTTTTTGCAGTTCCTTCTACAGATTTTTTACGGCCCAGCTGCCGATTCGTTCTAGAGCCAGCGCCAGATTTTCGTAGGAGTTGGCGATGCTGAGGCGGAGATATCCTTCGCCGTAGGCACCGAAGGCTGTGCCGGAAAGGGCGGCTACACCGGCTTGATCGAGCAGGGCGTCGGCTAGTTTTTTGGACGGCCAGCCGGTCTTCTGAATGTTGGGGAAGGCGTAGAAAGCGCCCTTGGGTAAGCGGCAGGAGAAGCCTTTGATTTGGTTCAGCCCGTGGATGAACATGTCGCGGCGGCGTTGAAATTCCTGGCGCATTTTCTCTACCGAGGCTTGATCGCCCTCCAGCGCCTCGACTCCCGCGACTTGCGTGAAACTGGCTGTGCATGAATTGGAATTCGTCATCAAGAGCGAAACTTGCGCGGCTAGATCCGGCCGCATGACGCCGTAACCCAGACGCCATCCGGTCATGGCGTAGGTTTTGGAAAAACCGTCGAGTATGATCGTCCGGTCTTTGAATCCAGGTAGCGAAGCGATGGAATGATGCTTGCCCTCGAACATCAGACGGGAATAGATTTCATCCGATAAGACCAGAATATTGCGGTCGCCGATGACCTTGGCAATGTCCTGAATATCTTTCTGAGTCAGCACGCCACCGGTGGGGTTCTGCGGGGAATTCAGGATGATCATGCGCGTGCGGTCGGTGATGAGCGACGCCAGCTCCTGGACATCGAAGCGGAAATCCATTTCTTCGCGCAAGCGCAGGGCGACTGGTTTGGCGCCGGCGAAGTTGATCATGGATTCGTAGATAGGAAACCCGGGGTTGGGATAGATGACCTCGTCGCCAGCCTCGGCTAGCGCGAGAATGGCAAAAAACATGACGGGCTTGCCGCCGGGGACGACGACCACTTCCTCCGCCGCAACCTGAATGCCGCGCGAACGGCTGATGTGGGCGGCGATGGCTTGGCGCAACTGCGGTAGGCCGGGCGAGGGACCGTAGTGGGTCCAGCCCTGGCGGAGGGCACCGACGGCGGAATCGACAATATTGGCGGGGGTATCGAAGTCAGGCTCACCGATCTCAAGGTGGATGATGCTTTTGCCCTGGGCTTCGAGGGCACGAGCTTTGACAAGGACTTCGAAGGCAGTCTCGGTGCCGAGGCGGGACATGCGTTCGGCAAGTTTGAGGGGGTGAGTGGGTGCGCTGACGGGAGTCATAGGTAAGGCCGGATTATTATACCTCTGGGTCAAAACCAAACCCTAACCGCAGAGGCTGAAGCCGCCACATAAAGCAAACGGGATATCGCAGCACTGAAGGGAGCGCGTGAGAACAAAATTTCCGATGCGGAAATGGAACTGTCATCCCGACCGAAGTGAAGGGACCTGCTTTGGGGTAGCCCAGCGACTCAAGTGCTGCTTCGACGAGCTACAGCAGGTCCCTCCACTTCGTAGTTGCATCGCTTCGCGAAGCAACTACTCCGGTCGGGATGACAAGTTCATCGAAATCCTAGTTCTCACGCAGTCTCTGAGCGCCCTGCGCCGCCCAAAAGCGCTCTGCTACACTTTTCCCATGAAAATGCCTTCGTTCCCTTTTACGACTACGGATTGGAATAGTGTGCCTGCTACGGAGCATCCAGGAGAGACCGGGATGGCCTTTTGGAGGACGCTCAATTTTGGAGAGATTCGGGTGCGGATGGTGGAGTACTCGGCTGGATATTTGGCGGACCATTGGTGTTCGAAGGGGCACGTGTTGTTGTGTCTGGAGGGGGAGTTGGAGACGGAATTGGCGGATGGACGGCGGTTTCCCATGAAGGCGGGGATGAGCTATCAGGCTGGAGATGGCGATCCAGGGCACCGGTCTGTGACGAAGACTGGAGCGAAGCTGTTTGTGGTGGATTAGAAACAGGTAGGGGATTTACGCCGCGGGCAGGCGAGGGCGCCAGCCCCTACGTGAGTTATTCCGGGATGGTGGACTCTTCGCTTTCCGTACGGAGGATGCGATCAACCGAGTACGGAGCGCGACGGAGCGGGGAGTGGTAGTGACGGACCTGCATCTCGCCGAGTAGTCCGATGGCGAGCAGGTTCATTCCCAAAACCAAGAGAACAGCGCCGAAGAGCATGAGCGGGCCGTGGGCGGCTACGACGTCGATGTGGTGCAAGAGCTTCTGCGCCATGAGCCACACGGCAATGCCGCTGCCAGCGAAGATGCTAAGCATGCCGCCGGTGCCGAAGAAGTGCAGCGGGCGGGAAAGGTAGCGCAGTAGGAAGCGGATGGTAATGAGGTCGAAGAAGACGCGGAAGGTGCGCGAAATGCCGTAGTGGGAAACGCCGCGCTCGCGGTTGACGTTGCGGATGGGCACTTCGCAGATGGAAGCGCCGTGCCAAGAGG
>JAYTQD010000447.1:0-1209 GCA_043746935.1 Acidobacteriaceae bacterium
TCCGCTGAAGATGTTGGAGAAGATGTCGCGAAAACCGCCGCTGCTAGCGTTGCCAGTGCGCGTGGATTTTTTTCCGGCGCTGTCCGCCATGTCGGAGAAATCGAACCCGCCGAAATCGAATCCACCTGCGCCGCCGCGCGGCTGGCCTCCGGAGAAACCGCCTCCTGCTGCGCCAGGGCTGCCGCCGCCGCGCGCGTAGGCATCGGCGGTTGCGGCGTCAATGTTGTCGGAGTAGAAGCCGAGCTGGTCGTAAATCTTGCGCTTCTTGGGGTCGCTGAGGACTTCGTTGGCTTCGGAGAGCGTCTTGAATTTTTCTTCGGCGGACTTGTCGCCGGGGTTCACGTCGGGGTGGTGCTTGCGGGCGAGCTTCTTGAACGCCTTGCGAATGTCCTCGGCGGAGGCGGTTTTTTTGACGCCGAGAGTGGCGTAATAGTCTTTGTTGGCGGTGGGCATAGGTTAGTTCAACAACTAATTCTATTTGTCATCTTGAGCGTAGCATTCTCGCGCGCTAGCGCGGGAATGCGGAGTCGAAAGACCCCTGCTCCCTTGCCTCAACCTCACTCTTTCCAGCTTTCTCCCCGTGCAGTCTCCGGGTCAGTGCCGCGCGTTTTCTACCAAAGTTTCCTCCTGCTTAAAGACCGCATAGGACACGTTCTCGTAAGAAAACTTGCGAGTGTCATTCTCTAGCCGACATTGTTGGGGTCCTTCGACTCCGCATTTCCATCCGCAAAGCGGATGGAAATGCTCCGCTCAGGATGACAGGTTATTTCTATGACAGGGCAATTGTTCATGCGCTCTTGATGGATTCGTTGGGAAGTAAAATCCGTTGTCCCCAGCTTTTTGCTAAATCCTCCCACCGTGGGTTCAGAGTTTCGATCAATGCGATCTTCTTCTCTCGCCGCCATCCCTTCAACTGTTTCTCCCGGTCAATAGCTTTGCGGACGTCATCGAAACTTTCCCAATAGACCAGCCTGTTGCAGCCGTACTTGCTTGCGAAGCCCTCGTAGGTTCCATCTCTGTGTTCGGCGACGCGACGCTCCGGGTTGTTCGTCATGCCGATGTACAGCGTACCAGTGAGACTGGCGACGATGTAGACCCAATATTTATGGTCTCTTGGCATTTTGTCACCTCAACAACTCAAAACTGGCCCTGTCATCTTGAGCGAAGCATTCGCGCGCGCCAGCGCGGGAATGCGTAGTCGAAAGACCC
>JAYTQD010000448.1:0-3416 GCA_043746935.1 Acidobacteriaceae bacterium
TTGAGAGCGGTGGCCAGGCCGAGCGAAACTCCAGCGGCTAGGTTGCGTTCCTGACGGAGCAGATACCAGGACAGGGTCATGAGGAAGGTCAGGATCATGCCGACTTGGCCGTTCCGAATCACCATCCAGAACGGAAACCACCCGACAAGTCCCCAGAAGAGGACAGCGGTGAGACGCGGGGTTGTGGAAAAGCCCAAGCCTTTGCTCAAGACTCGGACCGTGCCAGCCAGGGCAGCGAGCGAGATGAAAGCAAATAACAACTGAATCGCTCGAACATGCAGCCAAGGCACGAATAGGGCTAGAAGCAGGGTCATGCTGGCGGGGTGCGCCTGGGCCCAGGGTTCGCCTTCGACGCGACGGGCGGAGGTTTGCTCGATTTGGCTGAGGCCGGGAATCCAGCGCGAGACGGAAGCCGGCTGCGGCTCGCTGTGGAGCGTGTCGCGAATGTCGTCCGTCATGTTCAACGGGAAAGCGGGCTTGCCCTGGAGCCAGAGTTTGGCGGATTCAACGTCCTGGAGGAGGTCGCGGGGGACTTCGTAACCCAGGTAGTTGGAGGTGACGACGTTGAAGGTGCCGCTGAGGATCAGAACGAGCAGGATGGGCGTGGAGAGGACGAAGCGCTTCAGGCGGCTGTTGGCGCGGGCGACGTCTCTACGGCGGGCAAAGTGCCAGAGCCAGACGGCAGTACCCGCGGCGGCGACGAGGAGCGTGCCGTTGAGTGCCCAGACGAGAGAGGAACCGGACTCGGCGCTTCCCGGGGGAAGCTCGAAGCGATGCGCAATGCTATGTAAGTTCAACATGAAATCAGGGGATGCCTTCTACTCAAACGGAGGTAAATTTTCAACCGGGATTGGCGGCGAAATCAGAGCCGGATTATATATGGGTTTTTGCGAAATGCAGCCGGGTTTTGCAGGATTTACAGAGATTTCATTGATTTCGCGCGGAAGGAAACGAGATCGGCGGAAATCACCCGTTTTATTGGGGAAATGAGTGCATTTTAGTGGCGATTATGGGTAAAACTTGGGCTTCTCCGTGCCAATAAAGTTGCGTGAATTCTTTGTAGAAAGCTTGCCAGGATCGTACCAGGGCCAGCACTCTGGGATCCTTCGCTAAGGCTCAGAATGACAGAGTTGAGAGCTCGGCACTTGTGGAAGTTTCCGTTGACGCGCCCGTGAGAATACGTTTACTGTGGTCTTCCATCGAATATTTCAGGAGCGTGGCATGGCCGTCGTCATGGGAGTGGATTTTGGCACGCTGAGTGTGCGCGCGTCCGTGGTCGATAGCGCGAAGGGCGTCCTGGAGTCGGCGGTCGCGGAGTATCCGCTGCATCGCACGCCGCAAGATCCGGAGTTTGCCACGCAGTCGCACGCGGACCATATGAAGGCGCTGGCTTCGGCCACGCGACAGGTGTTGAAGAAGTCCGGCATCTCCGGGGATTCGATCGCGTCGATTGCGTTGGATACGACTGGGTCTTCCGTTGTCCCCGTGGATAAAAATATGGAGCCGCTCGACGACTATTACCTATGGTGCGACCATCGCGCCAAGGGTGAGGCTGCGGAAATTACCGAGGCGGCGCACCGGGAGAAGCTTGAGGCGATTCAGTGGTGCGGAGGAATTTATTCGTCAGAATGGGGATTCTCGAAGCTGCTGCATTGGCTGCGGCACAATCCGGCGAAGCGGGCGGCGTTTGCCTCGGCGTTCGAGCATTGCGACATGGTGGCGGCGACGTTGTGCGGGATCACCGATCCAAAAAAAGTGAAGCGTAGCGTTTGTGCGATGGGGCATAAGTGGATGTGGAACAGGGAGTTGGGCGGGTTGCCGCCGGAGAACTTTTTGACTTCGGTCGATTCCCTGCTGGCGGGAGTGCGCGAGAAGCTGGACGGGGAGTACGCGACCTCGGACCAAATCGCGGGAACACTCTCGGCTTATTGGGCAGAGCAGCTTGGGCTGAAGGCGGGCATTCCGATTCCCGTCGGCGCGTTTGACGCCCATTGGGACGCGATTGGCGCGGGTTGCAGCACGGATGACATGGTGAACGTAGTCGGGACTTCGACGTGCATTATCGGAATCACGCCGTCGGTGAATCTTGTTCCCGGAGTTTGCGGAGTGGTCCAGGGCAGCGTGCATCCGGGGCGCACCGGGATCGAGGCTGGGCTTTCGGCGGTGGGAGATATTTTCAGCGCCATCGCAACGCGCGCGAATACCACAGTGGAAGCGCTGGGACGCGGGCTGACAGATTATCGCGCCGGCCAGACTGGGCTGCTGCGCATGACTTGGGATAACGGCGACCGCACGGTTCTGGTGAATCCGAACTTGCGCGGCATAACGCTGGGCTGGTCGTTGCAGAGTACAGCGGAAGACGAGCTATTTGCGGCGATTGAAGGTACGGCGTTCCACACTCGGGTCATCCTGGACCGGATGGCGGAGCACGGCGTCACAATTCGGCGGGTGATCAATGCGGGGGGGATTCCGCAAAAAAATAACATTCTGAATCAGGTATACGCCAACGTGCTGAAGCGTCCCGTGCTGGTGCCGGGCGGCAACGTGGTGGGGCTGGGGTCGGCGATTTTCGCTTTTCTGGCGGCGGGAACGTTCAAGACAGTGGAAGAGGCGCAGAAGGCGATTTGCCCTTCGCACAAAGTGTTTGAGCCGCAGGCTTCCGAGGCGGCCGTTTACGACGAGATGTACGAACAATACCGGAAGTTGTATTTTATTTTTGGAACACCGGAAGAATCGCCGCTCGGCGGTGTACTGCCAAAGTTAATTCAGTTGGCCGCGGGAGTGAACCAGCCAGTGCCGGCGGCTTAGATTCACGGCTTCCCAGGGTGCGGGGAAAATGCGGCTTGCTCTAGTTTTTTGCTAGCCCAGCGCTGGGATCAGGGTCCGCAACAAGAGCGGCTCTAGCCGCTGAGGTGAGGTTCGTATCAGGCACAGCTTCACCCGTTTCCGCTCAAACCCAATAAAATCTGGGGCTTTGAGCCCCACCCGGAACCACTGGTACATAAGGACGGGCGACCCGCCCTTCCAAGAGTTCCATCTGCCCTCGAAAGCGATTTGTGAAACACTCTAGAAGAATTCATGCAACTCCTAAGCACGACTTGCGTTCCAACTGGGCCAGAAGAGGTGATTCGTATGTACCCGCTTGCGCCGCGCTTCTCGGACGGCCCGCTCCAACGCTCTTCCAATACTGTCTTGCGCCGGAACGTGAAGCGAGTCGCAGCCTTGTCCCTATTGCTGAGTCTCGTGGCGGCTCTCGCCGCGTGTGGTGGCCTTTCTTATTCGAGTATCGCGCCCACAACATCGGTCAGCATAGACATCAGCCCAATTTCCCTTAGCGTGCCTGTTGGCCAATCGGCGCCCCTGACCGCAACCGTTCGTAGCGTGAATCAGGTCGTCACCTGGCAGGTCAACGGAGT
>JAYTQD010000449.1:0-1206 GCA_043746935.1 Acidobacteriaceae bacterium
TGTCGTAGACAAAGAGAAACTTGCCCGCAGGGTTCGCCACAATGGTTGCGGTTGAAGCGAGATCGGTATTCGGTCCGGGCGTAGAGGTCGGGATGCTCAGCCCTCCCGTCTTAGAATCCACTTCGAAGCTGAGAATTTGATTGAAACCGGTGGCATACATCGTCTCTGGATGCGAAGTTGGTTGCGGATTTGAGGATCCGCCGCCACAACCCACCAGGGTTAGCACCACAGCAAGAACACAGGTGCCGGAGAAGATCGAGTATTTCTGATTCATCATGTTTTCCTTTGCAGCAAGGAGTTGCATCCTGTCTTGGACTGACTAGCAACAACCCATGCTGGCACAGCACCCTACCTGTGGTAAATCACATTGCCATGCAGTACCGGAAAATCTCTTCCCAGGAATGCGCCTACGAATGCTCCCCCATGCCCAAGAGGAGGCCCGCACTAAACCGCGCTCTTGCGCTGGTGTCGCCGGTACCAGCGGCACCCATCGCCGCGCCGACGCCCCCGCCAATCGCTGCTCCGACCGCTATATTGGAGGCTTCGCTGTGTTCCAGGCGAACTTCACTAATCAATTTACGACGATAAATGGCCTCCGGGCGGAGGAACAGCCGGCTTGTTCCGAATAGGACACGTTCACAAACCAGCACATCGTCGGTCGCATTCTCGAAGATGCACCTGTTATGGATAAAGAAGCCTCGATACTTAACTGATATTGGAGTGCCGGGTGGAATCTCTTTCACGGCTCGCCAGTCCCCCTTTTGCGCGTGAGCTGTTGTCGCTAGAAAGATGATGCTCAATAAGAAGTAGTGGATTTGTAGCTGTCGCATACAGCCGCATACTAGCTTCTGTCCATCCACCGCAATTGTGGAACTGTGACACTTTCGAGAGTGTCCTACTAAGGAGCCAGCGGGCTGCGAACGAACTCCAGGTAGCGTTGGAGTTCCGCTAACGACGACTCCGCGAGCACCGGAAACGAAATTACCAGGCAGTCCTTGGGTAAGTTCGTCGCGGTTACGGCATCGCAGATCACGGCGGCAGTCTGCTCCAAACCCCTTTGCCAGCGGGGCTTCCGGGCGTCACGAATCACCAGGTTGTCGGGATGAAAGCCCGCCGCGTTCAGCACAATCCGGGCCAGCTTCAAAAATTCCGGCCACTTGGATGCAACTCCCACCAGCGCATCGGAAGGCGCGGGAAGCCAGCCTG
>JAYTQD010000450.1:0-1204 GCA_043746935.1 Acidobacteriaceae bacterium
GGGCAGCATCTCCGTGTCCCACAGCCCGCCGCTGACATCGTTGACGATCTCGGCACCCGCTTCGACGGCGGCTCGGGCCACCTTGGCTTTGTAAGTGTCTACGGATACAAAAGCTTCCGGACGTTTCCGTTTGACGGCCTGGATGACGGAGAGAATGCGGTCCAGCTCTTGCTCCGCGGACACGGTTGCGGTGGATCCCGGACGGGTAGACTCGCCTCCGATGTCGATGATGTCCGCGCCCTCGTCGAGTAAGCGGAGGGCGTGTTCGACGGCACGAGCTGGGTCCAGGTGCAGGCCGCCATCGGAAAATGAGTCCGGGGTCACATTGACGACGCCCATCAGCAGCGTCCGCCCGCCGAGAGCGAGTTTTCGGGTTCCGAGATCCCACTGGAAGAGTTTGCGCATGGCTTTGGCGTGTACGATCAGCCCTACCGCACACCTTTCGGTACGACCGCGCGTTTTCTGACTGCCACAGCAGCCGCTGGACCCGTACCCGTGGGAGGCTTCTTCGCACCGTCCATCAGCTCTTTCAGCGCGACGGCATTGTTTCGCTCCACGTTCTGAGAAGCAAACAGGAGCGTGACGCGCTTCATTTTTGCCGCGAGGGCATAGATTTGCTCTAAAGCTGGGGATGCCTCGGGGCGGGCCAGCTCCTTGAAATAGCGCTTGCGAAACAGCGTCCACGCTTCGGGATGAGCGTGATACCAGACGCGCAGCGTGTCCGAGGGGGCTAGATCGCGCAGCCACACTTTGACGGCAGCGCGCTCTTTACTCAGTCCGCGCGGCCACAGCCGGTCAACGAACACACGAACTCCATCGCCCCGCGACGGCGCTTCGTAGACGCGTTTGACGGTCAACATAGGAAATGACATCTCAAGGCGGCTTCGGGTCATTGTAATCTTGTGTCAGGGCGCAGCGCTTTTCAGCGTTGGCCTTTTCAGGAGGCGCCAACATACGTGCAAAGATTTCGGCTCGCGCTGATCTTCAGTTGGATGTTGCCGCTTCTGCTGCTGGCGGCGTGTGATGAGCGGCGTAAATCCGATGCCGAGCTAGGGCTGACGCCTGAGCAGATCGTGGGCCGGCGCATCTACGACGACCAATGTGACCGCTGCCACGAGTCCTATTCGTCGAAGGGGAAAAAAGGCCCAAGTCTGAAAAGTGTATTCAAGAGCCAGTACCTTTCCAAGAGTGGCCTGCCCGCCAA
>JAYTQD010000451.1:0-1201 GCA_043746935.1 Acidobacteriaceae bacterium
GCCTCGCGCGGCTTCCGACGCAGTGACGTGCGAGGCGCCCAATAGAAGACTGTCCAAGCGCTAAACCACAGCCCGCCTCGCCAAGTGCCAAGAGAACCCGCGCGAACGGCTGACTGGATTTCGAAAGCAGCCCCTGCACTGACCACGCGTGCTTACGGACGGAGATCAATGCGAGACGGGCCAACGCCAAGACTTCAGACCTTCGACCACCGCCCGGCTCGCCTAGCGTATAGAGAACTCGCGCGATTCTTTCGAGACGGATCACTGGGCTCATGTCGGCAATGATGCTCAAAGCTCTTTTCTCTCTATCTTCTCAAGACGCCTAACGCGCCGATGAGCGGCGCCGAAGTGCGAAGCACGAAGGCGTCCGCTCCATTGGCTGGTTAGGCCTCGCCGTGAGCAATTTTCTTGTAGACCGTTACGTATGGTTCTGCTCGTGCTTCTTGGTTCTTCGAAGATTCACAAAATTCAATACTAGTTGAGGAATGACATATATCGAGATTCCGACAGTAACACTGAGAGCCGGGAACCATAGCGAGTCACGCAAAACGCCTAGTTGTTCCGCGATGATAGTCCCAATCCATGACAGGACTGCGCATGCGAGAGCCAACGACAAACAGGCGATCCCAACGTTCGCAAGCTGACTGTCAGCTGAGGGTTCCTGGATATAACGTTTGTCTAACTTTGGGCCGGGTTCGAGCCCTTCATTTTCGGAAAACACATAAGCGGCTGTGCGGACGTTAATGAAAGTCGTGAATATGAGTCCGACTATTACTCCAAATATTGCTCCGCATAAAACGGGGGAGATCAGTCCTAGTCGCGACATTATCGTTGCGGCGATAAAGGCGGAGGGGAGCGCTGCGAAGTGACTAAAAAGCACTCGCCTAATTTCCCTCGAATCTGGTACGTGAATAAACGTGCGCTCATTTGAATAGTCGGTCATTTCCGTATCCCTCGAAGGCTGTACGTATCGAGAAGATAGTACGCGAATAGTTCGGACGATAGAATGCCCGAAGCGAGGCTTAACGTGCGGCTGAGGGGCGGAGGAGCGCGCAGCGCGGGGGAGTCCCCTCCAGCCGCTGGTTAGATATCAGCGTGAGATCGCCTTCTTCTCTTTGAGCTTCCATGGCTGCCCCCAATTCTAATAGTGTCTTCGGTGGCGCTGAACCTTGCCCTGCAAAGTTCCGCACCTCTGCTCGCG
>JAYTQD010000452.1:0-9010 GCA_043746935.1 Acidobacteriaceae bacterium
ACAAGGGCGGTGATCTTCGCGGTCTGTGAATTCGCGCAGGCTCGCATGAAGATGTCCGAAATCGACCCAAGGCCGATGGCGGCGTAGCCGACTGGCTTCATTGAGGCGTCAGCATTTCGCGCGAACGAAGGTAGAGACGTCCCAGCCAATACAGAGGCAGACAGCTTGGTAAAGTCGCGACGGTCCATGCTGCAACACTGTATGCGGATGGACCTGGAAAGTCGAGCGTTGGGCTGATCGATTGGCTGGCGTTGCCCCTGAAATTGGATACCAACAAGAGTCCCGATGTGGCCAAGTACTATTGCGAATCCCGTTGCGAGATTCGGAAAGATGCTGGGAAGCCCACTCTCAAGTCGTTTGGCTCTTGAGTGAGGGAGGGCAACTGTGCCGTGATACCATACGGCGGATTGCCCATGCTGCGGCAGGACAGATTCGCGAAGACGGGAGTGAATCGGCGCAATGATACTGATAAAAATTGCCAGACGTGTCATGGCAGTGTGCGCTGCAAGCGGCTTTGGACAACGGAGTTCTGGTTCATTTCGCCGGTTGCGGCAGTTCGTCCAGGTGTGACGGATCGCGGGATCTTGCACACTTATTTGTGTGCTCTTAGAAAACTTTGAATCGAGGTCTCGCTTGCTGCGTCGACAAATGCGAATTGCCATCATTCCTACCCAATTGCGCAACGCGATACTGCTGCTTGTAGTTTCAACTACCTTGCAATCGCTGGCGGCGCCAGTTTCGTCCAACACTCAGGAGCTGCAAACCGGCTGGCGGCTGGCTTCTTCGTGGAATGTGGTGGAAGAGGGGCGTGTCATTTCACAGGCTTCGTACGATGCGTCGAAGTGGTATGGAATTGCCCGCATGCCCGCCACTGTGCTGCAGATTTTGCAGGAGGATGGCGTTTATCCGAATCTCTATTTTGGCAAAAACATCACGGAGACGGTCCCCCGGGATCTGTTCCGCCAAGATTGGTGGTACCGCACCACGTTTCGCGTTTCCTCCGAGCATAAGTTGCAGTGGCTGGTCTTTCGAGGCATTAACTATCGAGCCGAAATCTGGTTGAATGGCGAACGGCTGGCCGACAACCGCCATATTGTCGGCATGTACAACGAATTTGAGCTGAACATCACGGGTAAGACAAAGCCCGGATCTGACAACGTGCTTGCGGTGAAAGTGACGCCGGAGCAGACATTCGAGGACATCGACGGCGTAGAACTGGCGGATGCCTGGTTTGATTGGCTCAACGTCAAGTACTTTGGCTTCAAAGTGGGGGATCAGGAGGTCGGCATCACCTATGTGCCCGACCGAAACGCCGGAGTTTGGAAGCCAGTCTACTTGCGGAGTACCGATGCAGTCGAAGTGAAAAACCCATATGTGAAGACCGATCTTCCCCTGCCGGCGACGAGTCCAGCCGCGTTAACCGTCTATTGCGACCTGAAGAACGGTAGCGATGCGCCGGTGTCAGGGGTTCTAATAGGAGAAATTGATCGCGAGGGCAAAGCCCCCATTCACTTCCAGCAAGAAGTCCAGCTAGCGGCCAATGAGGAGAGGGAGGCGCAATTCTCTCCCGAGTCGGTGCAGCAGCTCCTGTTG
This sequence comes from Acidobacteriaceae bacterium, assembly GCA_043746935.1. Taxonomy (GTDB): domain Bacteria; phylum Acidobacteriota; class Terriglobia; order Terriglobales; family Acidobacteriaceae; genus JANXUC01. The sequence continues at coordinate 1,594 of JAYTQD010000452.1, forward strand.
AGTGATCCTGATTTGTGGTGGCCTTATCAATGGGGCAAGCCCAATCTTTATCAGCTCAAGCTCGTATTCCAAATCGGGAGCAGTATTTCTGATTCCGCGGCCATTCGATTTGGCATTCGTAAAATTACGCAGCACAGGGACTCGGACCATCAGTTCTCTGATCTTGGGGGAGGAAGCTTCTATCTCAAGATCAATGGAGTCGACTTCCTAATTCGTGGCGCGGATTACACGCCGGATCTGCTCTTCAAATATGACGAGGGCCGCGAAGAAGCAGTGCTTCGCTACGTGAAGGACATGGGTTTGAACCTGCTGCGCTGGGAATCCAAGATTTCCAGCGAACACATTGTGGAATTGGCCGACCAGGAAGGCATTCCGGTAATGATGGGATGGATGTGTTGCAACCAGTGGGAGCGATGGAACCAGTGGGACGCGGAAGATCACCGGGTGGCGCGAGAAAGCCTGCGCTCGCAAATTCGCATGCTGCGGTCGCACGCATCGGCAGTGTTGTGGGCCAATGGTAGTGACGGACGTCCGCCGGAGCCAGTGAGGAATGATTATCACAAGATTCTCCAGGATCTCCACTGGCAAAATGCTTCGGTTGATACCGTCTCTGACTATTACAAGAATGCGGAAGGAAAGATTGAGTGGGACGGTATCCGGATGGATGGACCCTATAGTTGGAGACCTCCCGCGTATTGGTTCAGTGGGCGATACAAAGGCGCAAGCGGATCGTGCGCGGAGCACGGTGACAATGAGAGCATTCCGCCCTTTGAGAGCCTCAAGAAATTCATTCCCAGCGACAAGCTTTGGCCAATCAATGATTGGTGGTACTACCACGCCGGCTCGGCGGAAGGGAACTCGACGCTGGCCAATACCATACTGGCGATCGAGAAGCGCTATGGGTCCTCCAGCAGTGCCGCCGAATTGGCCGAGAAGGCGCAGCTGGCTCACTACGAGAACACGCGAGCGCAGTTCGAGACGTTTGCCGTCAGTGGGTGGGCGACTCACAAGATGAGTCTTTACTGGATGTTGAACAGTCAGTGGCCATCGTTTTTTGGACATATCATTGATTACTACATGAAGCCGGGCGGCGCTTACTACGGGGCAAAACAAGGATTGAAGATTGTGAACATCGTCTTCGACGATTACGCTACCGGAGACAAGAGTGTCGCGAGGATTCATGTGGCGAACCAGTCTTTGGTGGAGCTTTCGAACGTTACCGCGTCGGTGTCGGTGATCAATCTCGATGGCACGGTGAAGTTTACGGCCAGGAAAGAGCATCTGGATGTACCGCCGAATTCATCGCTGTCTGCGCTGGAGTTGCCTCGTGTCAAGAACGTCACGCCCACCTTCTTTGTGCGTTGCCAACTGAAGGGGGCCGATGGCCGGTTGCTGGCGGATAATACCTATTGGCAGTCGACCAGCGACGACGACTTGGGCACGTCCAATCCGGACAACGCTTTTAAGCTTTCGCAGTTGAGCTGGGCCGACTTTACCGGGTTGAATCAGATGCCAGAAGCGCAAGTAGAAACCCGGAGCGAAGTCCAGCAAGGGGATGGATGGGTGAGTACCACCGTGACACTGACCAATCGCTCCAAAGGGCCAGCATTTTTTCTGCGGGCCGAAATTGTGAGCGGAGTGGGGGGTGACGAAATCCTGCCGATTACATGGGACGACAACTACGTCACGCTCTTCGCGGGCGAGTCGCGAACGCTGATCGCTCGTTACAAGGCCGCAGACGCAGTCGGCGTAATACCGTATTTGCGGCTGCAAGGGCATAACGTCAAGGCGAAAGTGGACCCCATCAACCAGCGTTAAATTCATTTTCTAGAATCAGGTAGGAGTGACCCTGACTTTTTCGCCACGGTGGGAGACTATATCAAGTCTGATCTTATTCGAGTTTTTATGGTGTAAAGAGTGCCCTTAAGACCTTTATTTTTTTCGCACTGAAATCACGGATGCCGTGTAGCGGTCCCCGGACAGCAAGGAGACGCTGAATTTGATCGGGATATCCTGGCCGTCGTAGGTCGTTTCTTTGATCAAGAGCAGGGGACTGCCGGGTTGGGCCTGGAGGATGTGGGCATCGTCTGCGCTAGCGGTGACCGCGCCGATTACTTCTTCCGCCCACTGGAGCTTGCGGTTGTAGGTACGCTCGAAAATTTCGTAGAGCGAACGCTTTTCCAAATCTTGTTTGTCGATGCCGGAGAAGATTCTTGCTGGCAGAAAACTGGTGACGACCGCTACAGGTTCGTTGTTGACCAAGCGCAAACGCTTGACGGAATATACTTGCTCGCCCGGCGTCAGCTTGAGGGCCTGTGCCACTTCAAGCTCTGGATCTTGCAGGTGCAACGACAGTAATTGCGCGGACGGAACAAGACCGCGCCGCCGCATCTCTTCGCTGAAACTCCGTAACTGCTGAAAATTCCAAGGCACTCGTCCCGAGCCGATGACGGGTTTTTTCCTTTGGCAATAATCAGCAAACCCTCGGAACGCAGTTTTTGGAACGCTTGACGGACGGGCATTTTGCTGATGCCGAGAACACGGGCGATGTCGCCTTCGGAACAGAAAACCTGGCCTACGCGTAAGCGCGAATCTTTTACCAGCGAGCGGACCTGGTGCCGGCTACATGCCCGTACCACAGGGAAACCAGATCTTGATCTGCTGATGAACCGCAATTACCTTTTCACCGCACTCTACGCCTGGGGCAAAACCATCGACACCGAACAGATGGTGGGAGTCACTTCGCGGAGTCCCCTCAATTACGTCTCCGCCGCGTATTGGGACCGCGACGCTATGCTGTGGAGTTTTCCCGCGCTCCTCGATATCGATCCGGTCTTGGCGCGCGAAGCCTTGGACTCCGCGCTCATAATTCAACTGCGGAACACCGGGATTCACAGCCGGTTCATTGACGGAGTGGTCTTGGAAGACGGTTTCCAGCTCGACGAGGCGGTCGGGCTGATCCTGGCCGAGGCTGCCTATGTTAAGAGCACGAACGACGACGCTTTCTTGCTGTCTCATCGCACGGCCCTGTTGTTGCTCCGCGATCACCTCATGGCTCGCCTGGATCCCGAGACCGGCCTCTATTCCACGCTGCAAGACTCCGAAGACGAGTACAGCAAGCAGCCTTTCCTCACTTACGACAACGTTTTAACGTGGAGAGCTCTACAAGACCTCGCCGCACTGCTGGGACGCTCGGAAAGACCCAGCCGGCGCGCGCGAGATGACCCAACGCGCCGAAGCGCTGCGGAAGGCCATTCTGCAACACTGTGTCTCCGACAAGGCTCCCGGCGCTTCCGGCACAATTTTTGTGTTCGCGACTGATGGCAAGATCCCCGTTTTTCAAGACGTTCCTCCCGGATCGCTTATGAAGCTGCCCATTCTAGGATTTGTTTCGGAGGACGATCCGATATTCGCTCGCACGTATGAATGGCTGCATTCGAAAAACTACAAATATTCGTACTCCGATCTCCCTTACGGGCTTCCCGGCAGTGATCGCTAGCCCTTCACGACGTCCTGGAGCGTTGCGGACCACTTGAGCTTAGGTCGAAGCCGGGAACAAGCATTGAAAATCCTGCGATCCAGTGGCTGGGATGCTGGGATCATGACAGAGGGTGTCGATCCGACCTCAGGCGTGATGGAATATGCCGGACGTGCTTTTGCGACCGCGTCGGGATACATGGCGCACGCCATCTGTAGGAATTTCTGCGCGAAATAAGGAAAGCGCTAGCCTCACCAATGCGGGAAAACGTTTTCTCTTATCTCAAGTTCTGTATATTATGGAAGCGATTCATGCCAGCCCGCTAACTTCCCGCAGGAGGATTCCACCCCATGCTTGGACGCAGAGAATTTATCCGCAAGAGTGTTGCCGGTGCTGGAGTTGCGCTCATCTCACAAAGCACGCCGTTCGCCGGTGCGTTGGATTCCAACGGAAGCGATTCTCGGATTGAAGTTCTCCTGGGTGAGCCTTTAGGTACCATTTCCCCGGATATCTACGGCCATTTCACGGAACACCTGGGTGGTGTCATTTATGACGGAATCTGGGTTGGTCCGAACTCCAAGGTGCCCAACATTGATGGCATCCGCACAGAACTGGTCGAGCACATGCGCAAGATCAAGGCTCCTGTTGTTCGGTATCCGGGCGGTTGTTTTGCGGATAGCTACGATTGGCGCGACGGCGTGGGTCCGGCTGACAAACGCCCACGTCGCAGCAACTTCTGGGGCGATATCGAATCGCCAGCTTCTCCCGCCAGCCATAAATATGAGCCCAATCAGTTCGGCACGAATGAATTTGTGCATTTTTGCAAACTGATTGGAAGCCAGCCGTACCTGGCTGCCAATGTGCGCAGCCTGCCCGCCGAGGAATTCTACCGGTGGGTGGAGTATTGCAATGCGCCCGCGGGCAGCACCACACTGGCGGAGAAGCGCGCCGCGGCCGGATACAGCGATCCCTATCATGTCCGCTTCTGGGGTGTGGGCAACGAGTCCTGGGGTTGTGGGGGCAATTTCACGGCGCAGGAATATGCAGTCGAGTTCCGCAAGTTCACTACCTGGGTGCCGCGTTTCGGAGAGAACTTGGCCTTCATTGCATCGGGGCCGAACGACGACAACTGGGATTGGACACGAGGATTTCTTGAGGAAATTGTCCGCAAAGGTCCGGGCGAGCTGCGTTCCATTTATGGATTGGCTCTCCACTACTACACTTGGAACTTGAGCCGTGGACGCACCCGCGACTGGGATGCAGGCAAAGGGGACGCGTTGAAGTTTGACGCGGTGGATTGGTACGAGCTCCTGCGCGAAGGGCAGGTCATGGAGTCCCTGATCAACGGCCACTGGCAGGTGATGGGAGAAATTGACCGCGCGAGCACCACGTCAAACTTGTGATTGACGAATGGGGTCCCTGGTACCGTCCGGGGAGCGAACAGACTTCGACGGACATCTTGGAGCAGACGCCGACGCTGCGCGATGCCGTGTTCAGCGCCATGACCCTGGACATCTTCCACCAACATCCCGAAAAAATCGCCATGGCCAACTGCGCCCAATTGATCAACTGCTTAAACAGTTTGTACTTGGCACACGAAGACAGATTCTGCATTACACCGGTGGGTCATGTTTTCGACATGTATTCCGCACACCAGGGTGGGCAGTCCCTGCGCACGATTTTCTCGGCTCCAACCGTTCACTATGATCGCGACGGGAAACCCGCTTCCTTTTGGGGCTTGAAAGGCTCAGCGTCGCTGCACGATAAGGATTTGGTGCTGACAGTGGTGAATCCGCACGTGAGTGAAGCGCGCGAAGCGGAAATCGGAATTCGAGGCGCAAGCATTCAGTCGGGGTCCGCTACTGTGCTGACGCACTCCGATATCCGCGCTCACAATTCTTTGGATCAGAAGGACGTGGTTCTGCCACAAACGAGGGAGTTGGCAATGAAGGGCCGGAACCTAACCTATGCGTTTGCGCCTGCGTCCGTAACCAAGTTGTCCCTTCGATTGGCGTAGACACAAACTGGACTTCGCTGCGGTTCGGGTAGCCCTGCGAGTCTTGCTGTTCGCATGCGGCTTCAATAGTTTTGCCGCCGTCAGCCTATCCGCCATCGGATGGATCCATTTCCCACAGCTCGAGGTGTGTCGTAAGTGGATACGACATTCGACGTCAAAGCAAGACATCCGGTCCAAGGAGTGATTTAATAGTCAGCTAGCGATAGTAGTTCGCTGCTTTCCCCCTATGGCATCCATGAATCGAGTTCTTACCCTCTCATTAGTTTTCTTGTTATTGTTCGCAGCCCTAAGTTTTGCTGGGGATGAAGCCCAGAGTGCAGGGCCATCCGATGCGAGTCAGCCTGCGGATCCGTACAAGCCTGTTCTTGACCGGCTTGAATCCCTCAGCGTTTTGCCGGTGCCCGACTGGCGCTTCCACGCCGACATGCCACATCCGGAGGATCTGTCGCTGGACGACTCGGGTTGGGAAACGGTGAAGACGGACGTGAAGTGGTCCAGCGGAGAGCGGGTGTTCCGTCGTTGGATCGAGATCCCGGAGAAGTTGAACGGGTATACGCTGGCGGGAGCGAGTGTGCGGCTGGACCTGTCGTTTGACAGTGATGGGAAACGCAAACTAAAGTTGAGCAGAAAATGCAGGAAGACTTTATTCCATGGAAACGTGGTGTATCGCTGTAGCAGGGAGATCCCATGATTCACAAGAATGCTTTACGATGTGCAGCGCTCCTTAGCATAGTTCTTATGGCAGTCGCCGGTCAGGCTGCGGAACGTTATGAAATAACTTTGGAGCACAGTGTGCCTGCCAAGATGCGGGATGGCATCACTCTCCGCGCGGACATTTACCGCCCAAAGGTGGAGGGACAATTTCCCGTCCTGCTACAGCGCACGCCCTACGATAAGCGCAACGGTTTGGATTTTGCTTTGAAGGCGGCAGCCAGCGGATTCGTCGTCATCGTGCAGGACGTCCGCGGGCGTTATTCCTCCGAAGGCGAGTGGTACACGTTTCAGCATGAGTCAGACGATGGCTACGACACGATCGAGTGGGCCGCGGCGCTGCCTTACTCCAACGGTAAAGTCGGGATGTGGGGTGGTTCGTATGTCGGTGCTACGCAAATGCTAGCCGCCATCGCGCATCCGCCACACCTGGCGGGCATTTGTCCGGTCGTAACCGCTAGCAACTACCACGATGGTTGGACCTACCAGGGAGGCGCGTTCGAGCAATGGTTCAATGAATCCTGGACCTCAGGGTTGGCGCAGGACACATTCAGCAGGGTCGTCTCGAAAAACAGCAATGCCCAGTTGGGGGCGGCGAAGTTGCCGCTGACCAGTTACCCACTCTTCAATTTTCCCGATCCAGCAACTGCCCCAACATCCACCGCATCGCTGGCACCCTATTTCCTCGACTGGCTGGCTCACCCGGACTACGACGACTATTGGAAGCGACTGTCGATTGAAGAACATTTCAGCGACATCACCGTGCCCGCTCTCACTGTGGCCGCGTGGTATGACATTTTTCAAGGGGGATCGCTACGTAACTACATTGGAATTCAAGCGCATGGCAGTGACTCGGCGCGTCGCAATCAGCATCTTTTGGTTGTGATTGGAGGTCACGCCGGCGGAGGCCGGAAGATCGGCAGCGTGGATTTCGGATCGGCCGCTGAGGAGTTTGATGAAGGAGCAGTTACGCTGCGGTGGTACCAGTATCTTTTCCAAGGTGTTCAGAACGAATTTGCCGAGAAGCCGGTGAAGATCTTTGTCATGGGCAGTAATGTGTGGCGGCAAGAAGAGGCCTGGCCGTTGGCGCGCGCCCGCAACACCAAGTACTTCCTGCACTCCACCGGGAAGGCGAATTCCCTGAGCGGAGATGGTGGTCTTTCGACGGTCGCTCCCCAATCCGAGTCCTACGATCACTTTGTTTACGATCC
>JAYTQD010000453.1:0-1196 GCA_043746935.1 Acidobacteriaceae bacterium
CACCAGACTTTAAGTCGCAGAGCACGAGCCTCTTCCATTTCCACAATTGGTCCAACTTTAGCGGGTCCAACACACAAAACATGTTCACCCCCGAAGCAGCCACGGCCTTCACCGGTCCAGTGACCTTGTCATCGCGCACAGGCGCGACCCGTCATGTGCATTGGTTCTGGAAGCCGATGCGCGGTCCGCACTACCATAGAAATACTCGGGTGGACCTCAAGCTGGCTCAGCCGCCTTTCATGGGCTTTCCGCCTCGAAGGTGCACGATGAGACTCATGATCGAAATTGCGAAACGAGCTGACGGTGCGGGCGTCCTGGCCTGTACGCGCGCCGACGGGTCACAGACTTGGCAGAAGCAGAAGATAGCCACGGCCGCCCACTTCGCTCTGCATGACTTGACGCACTACGCTGTCGAAACTACGCTCGGGTACAAACGAGGGTTCTTTGGACTGATCGCCGAAGGCTGGGAGATTGAAGACACCAGCGGTAAAGGCGCTCGGGGAAGGCTGCCGGACGAGGCAGTCGAAGTGGAGACCATTGTTGGGCTGTTTGACCGCGAGCGCGGAGGATCTGGCTTGCTGTGGACCGCCGAGGAATTCGCTGCCTATTCGCCGCGGCCTTTGACCGAAGAACAACTGCGCGCCGTTCGCGAGTTACGTCAACGCCTTTTCAGTCAGTGGTCGGAAGTCGCAGTGGGGGCAAAGCTCGAACTGACGTTCGATTTGCCGCCAGATTACTAAGGTAAACGGAGGCCCAAATGGTTCTATGCAGAACCTGGGCATAGCATCCGATAACTAAAATGTGAGGTCGGTCCAGGCTACTCCAATCGAAATTCCCCCTAGCCGTTCTACAACGGATGGACTCGGGCGCTCCGCTTGGTCGAAGCCGATCCTGCTTGCCTTTCTTACCTTCGCCGCACTGGCCCTGGCTGGCGTGTCGCAGATCCCGATTTGGGGAGGCAAAGATCCGGAAAAATACACCTGTTACGCGATTGCGGCGCTAGTAGCGTGCGGTCTAAAGGTACGCAGGCCTGGCAATTCAGGCGAAGTCTCGATGAACTACTTGTTCGTCCTGCTGGCGCTGCTGGACCTGAATTTACAAGAAACATTGGCTATTTCCTCGTTGGCGGTGGTAATTCTGGCAGCCGTCCAGCGTCGGCCAAAAGCGCCCGGAGAGCGGCACCGAGTCAATGATGC